>CAYOJS010000121.1:0-4321 GCA_964404345.1 uncultured Methanosarcinales archaeon | reverse complement strand
CATTCGTTGTTTGATTGGCAACCCCGCTTCCGATGAGCTCTAGATTCCACGCTTCTCCCCAGCGCCTCTCTAGCTTTTGAGAAACCGGAAAGCCTCCCATCCCCGGCAAAAGCTCTGGAATGTACGAAAGCCTTGCCTCTGCAACATGACCCATCCAAGGCAGGCGCTCTTTTAGATATGAACAAACCTCTTTTGCTTCCTTTGAATCGCATTCTATGATTATGAAAGGAAAGTATCGGAAGCCCTGCGTGGGCAATTTTAATTCTCTGCCCACTTCCTCTATTCCTCGTTCTAAACAGATTCCCCGATTTCTGACTTGTGCCAGAATCCTTGTTGACTTTACACGATGCGCTTGTTTCAGTCCTTCTTCAAACTCTCTGACTTGATTTTGCTCCTTCAAAAAAATGTCACGAAACAACCTTCGCGCATAAGCTGATTTGTAACTCATTTGCCAACCCCCACTTCCTCTCGCAATGTGTCATATGTTTCAATGACTGCTAAGAAATCACCTGCACCTGGCAGTTGATATGTTCCTTCATCCAAGTCTCTTCGAAAACACCCTTCAAACGTTCGCTCTATGATCTCTGCCACATCCGCTCCCACTAGACGAGGTTTTCCACCCCGAGCAAGTTCTTCTGACTTCACTACCAAGGCTTTCAACCAATCCTCTTCTACATTATAATCGATACCTTCTTTCACTCGACTGAGGCGCTTACGCCAATGAATCTGAGCGATTTCCTCCAATTCCCTCGGACCCGGGTAATGAAACGGAATGATCCTAGAAAAGCGATGCGGAGTTCTTAACTTTTTATCAATACTCTTCACCTCATTCGTTGCAGCCACATACAATGCAAAATGATCTGGCGTGATTTCATTCATTTTCAACGCCAAGATATTTACGACATTGATTCCAATTTCTGAATGCGTCCATCGCTTATCCCTGCCTATTGAGTCTAATTCGTCCAAGAAAAAAACTCGGTCCTTTCCGGAAAGTGCCTCTGTTAACTGCCGTTCACTTTCACCCGCCCACTTACTCAAAAAATCCGTGACTTGAACCTCCACAAAGTCCAGCTGAACCTGCTGTGCGAATGTCCTTGCTAGTAATGTCTTACCAGTTCCTGGCGGGCCATAAAACAGCAATCCTCTTGGAAAAACGTAGCCCCACTGATCTCGTTTAGTAGGATCCTGAAAGGCCTTGATCAGATAGGATACTTCTCTTTTCGCCTCCTGGTTTCCTCCGATATCCTCTAATGAAACCTTTTCTTGAATGGATTGCGCCTTTCTTCGCGTAAACCCTTCGCAATGGTAACCATTCAGATCAAATCCTTTTACCTGGTCTCTTATGGGTCCATACTCTGGCTTCATTCCTTCCTGGAAAGACTCCTCTACCACTGATTCCAAAAGAGATCGATATACTCCTGTTGCCCGTTCTGCATTTGCCCATTGTAACGCCGCGATGTATTCGCGGATTAAACCTTTTGTCAAGAGAGACTCCCTTACTGTGAAATCGATCCGAAACCTCCTTCTTTCCACCATATCGGTTATCGACCCTCGCTCTTCTACACTCTCTTTCTCTAATTCGTCTGAACAGACCTTTCCTGCCCAGTACAAGCTCTGTGCATTTAGAAACCCATCAGGCAACCTGATATCAGACCCTAAACCCTTCGAGCGAGCGACTCCATACCAACCCAATAGGCGAGCCCCTCGCTGCAAGGCCTTTTGGTGATGACGATATTTATCTTCTCCAATAGCTTTTACCTCGTTGTCAATACTCTTTTGATAGCGCTCTGCCTGCACTGATACTTCGTCCACCATCTTCTACCCTCTTGATTCTTCCTCAATGATCCGATCCACCAAGTCTTCCAATTCGTTGTCCAGCCATTGACTTTTTCGCTCTAGATCTTTCACGCCTCGATTGCTTTTGCTGTTATACGAGAACTCTTCCTGCGGAATGCTCAATGCAGCTTGCACTCCCTCAAGTTGAATTTGGGTGGCTTGCTCTGCAAAACACTCTGCTCCCTGTGCCGTTTTTGTCGAAGTGATTAACGTCTCCATAGTGCCAATTGGATCAATGCCTTGCTTGGAAACCCCTGCCAACCTCGTTTGCGTTAGTGTGTTTGAGAAATACTTTTGGCGCAACGCCCGCATGTACGCATCCAACTGAACCTTGTTTTTCCTTAAGCTCTCAATCAATTGGTGATAATTGGCGAACTGACTGCTTGCCATCCCCCTTTCCATACTTATCTGCTGCAGGTCGACTTGATAATCTTCCAACTCCGCCTCTGCCTCATCCAATTCACCCATCTGTCTGAAATCGTCTGGGTTCTTGGCTGTGTGCTGATGGAGCGCATCTATCTTTTCCTTCAACTCCAATTCCCTCTTTACCAAACCTGTTTCCATGGCCTTGTACTTACTCCGCAACATTCGGGCCCCCCTCTTCAACTGACGGAAATCTCTCAGCTGCTCCGTTTGTTGCTCGGCAAGATCCTTATACTTATTCAACCGAAACTCCAATGCGTGCTTAGCGGACTGCAAACTTCGTTGCTGCCGCACCACACGATAATCAAACGAAGTAAAACCCGCCACTTGATCCACCATTCGATATATGAAACGTGTTGGTCCTGACATGTGCTCCCGACCGATTTCATTCAGTCGACGTTCTTGCTCCTTTAAATCCCTTAATGCCGCTTCGCAAATGTCTACGGCATCGGTTTGACCTGATAAGATGATCCTCTTCACTCGTTCATCCACATCCGGTCCCACATAGGAACCCATTACTTCTCGCATCGTTTGTGACTTGTATTTTGCTCTCATTCTCCATCACCCTTTGCCTTCTTTTCTAAACTTGAGAAATTGTCAAATCGCTCACCCAAACCCTCTTGGCGGATGATATACTCATGCCCATTTCTTAATTGTACTAAAGTGTAATCCTTGCCCTGCTCCTCGCCCCAAACGAGCCTTACTTCCTTTGGATGAATGCACCCTTCCAAAACAGGATGATGGCGGTGAGCGCGATTCTTCAATGCATACAACTCATCCACTTCTCGATCGATAAAACGATCACTCTTGCTTGGACTTTCACTTACTCTCTGATTCAACCGATACGCTAAGGTTTCTGGCTTTTCCGTACAACCGCGGAATGCCCAACCTGCATATGCGATCAATCCAATTTGCAATAAACTCCGGATGGGATGTGAAAGCGCCCCTCTTCGAGGTCGCATGTAGGGATCCTCTGGATAGTGGCGATAGTGGCGCTTCACGGTTCTTCTCTCCGATCCAACGCCCAATCCCCCGCATCTCTTAATGAAGTGCGGACCTCTCCATACACATTAGACAACCACTTCTTTGCCACCCCCCCTGGATGGTCCACTAAACCTTGCTCGGCAAGATCAATTTGGATTTCAGGATCTGAGGCTTTGTACAAGTCAGACAATAGATCTCGCTGTCCTTCACTTCCTAAATTGCCAAACCCCTTAGAAACGACGTATACAGTGTCTTTTTCACTCAATACATTGGCTTCTATCGAGTGCTTGGCCACTTCGGAAAGAAACGCGGCGTCCTTTACAAGATAGGTTTCCAACCCCTTCAAGTTTTCATGAAGTTTTGAAGATGGGCTGTGTTCCAATACACTTCCAATGACTTTGCCTAGATATGGACCTTCTACCTCAGCATTCCCGACACGGTCTAAGCTTTCTACGAGCGCCTCTGCGGCTTGCTCGGGACTTGGCCTGCCTAACCCTGTAATGTACTTAACAATGCCTTTATTCGGGTCGTTTGCCTCGCTTAAAGCAATCCAACCCTGGCTGTATGCCAGCGTCCCTAACCCCAGCAAACCTGCGCCGGCGGCTGCGAGCTTGAACCGCAAAAACCTTTTTTGAGCGTCCATGATTATCACCAAAGACGCTTCCATCACAAGACTATTTAGGGAGTAGGTGTAGGAAAAACTACGACACCTGGATGTTACTACCTGGTGTAACTTCAATCATTTATAGAAGTTAGAATCTACTGGTGTTATGTACAAAGTTTTTCAGTTGGAACAATTCGGAAAAGAACTACAAAAATTAGGTAAAAATGAACAGTATATTATTGATCAAATCGTAAACAGATTAATAGAAAACTCCTTGATGGGTGATGTTCTTAGATACCCATTTATTAGAGAAAAGAGAATGCGAGATAAGCGCCTTTACTACCTCATTTATGAAGAATGGAAGGCTGTATTAATAGTGGGTATTAGCGATAAGAAAACGCAGCAAACCACTATAGACAATAGAGAGGTTTGAATAACTCTTGTTTTTTTGTGTTTAGAAGTTTTTTTGGTGGT
>CAYOJS010000120.1:0-4925 GCA_964404345.1 uncultured Methanosarcinales archaeon | reverse complement strand
GAACATCCACCATTTTCATTTGCATTGCACTTTGTATCTGAGCCGCTAGCCCGCATCATCTGTCCTGCGTTGTTATCTGCAGTCAGGGTTACCATTTTTGGCTGGGTTTGAGCCTTTAATAGTATGATTAACGCCACGATGGCTACAATGGCTACGATCGCTAATAAAGCGAAGTTTGTGCCTTTTTCTTCCATAATAATCACCTCAATACGCTTCCTTTCGTAAAAGCCTTATATAAATCTTTTCGTTACCTGGGTGCCTTTACGGAAACTATATAAATCTATTAAAGATCACCACACTATACATAAAACCTTGACTTTATTCCTGCTTGTTTTTACGGTTTCTCTCTTGATGGCTTGCACGATGCAAGTCAATCCCAATCAACAGATACCCCAGATTACGAGCAGCGGAGAAGGAGAAGTGGCTACCAATCCAGACCAAGCCACGGCGTACATCCAAATCGTCAGTCAAGGGAAAATTGCAAGGGAAGCGCAAACGTATAACAAAGGACTTGCCAACAAAGTAAAAGATACCTTCCTCAAGAATGGCTTAAAAGAAGAAGACATTGAAACTACTAGCTACACTGTGAACCCAGAACGTACTTATTACCCCCCTAAAGAAGGTCAAAAAGAATACTATAAGATCCAAGGCTATACGGTAACACATACCTTTAAAATCACGGTGAAAGACCTGGAAAAACTCGGCGAACTTGTGGATGATTCCATCCAAACCGGTGCCAACTCCGTTGAGAATGTTGAATTTGGTCTCAGCAAACAAAAAGAGATTCAAGTCAAGGCAGAAGCCTTGAAAATTGCTTCTACCAAAGCCAAAGAAAAAGCACAAGCCATTGCAGAAAGCCTAGGCATACAACTTGGAAAAGTATTAAGCGCAAGCGAATCAGTGGGGTATACGCCTTATTACGCTGGTTTCCAAGCCAATAAAGCCATGCTGATGGACGTTGAAGCTGCTCCCAGCCCGATCACCCCAGGGAAAGTGGAAGTCCAGACTACGGTGAACTTGGCGTATGAGATTAATCAATAGAAACCCTTAAGTACAACTCTTCTTCTTTTCTACCATGGGCATTCCTCCTTCTCGACGAAAAAGCAAAGGCAGTGCGGCTGAGCGTGAATTGATCCATAAGTTTTGGGAGGCTGGCTGGACGGCTCATCGCATTGCCGGTAGTGGGAGCAGCCAACGGCCCAGTCCGGACTTGATTGTCGGCTGCCGAGGCAGGATCCTGGCTATTGAGGTGAAAGCTACGAACGACGAGCGAAAATATTTTTCCCGTATCGAGATTGATGAACTGAATGAATACGCTTCGAAGACTGGTATTGAAGCCTGGGTAGCCATGAAATTCTTACGAACCTCTTGGATGTTCTTGAAAACAACGGACTTGGAACAAACCCCCTCTAGCTATGCGTTGACCAAGAAACTCTGTGAAAAAAAAGGATGTGGTTTTGAGCGACTGATTGGAAATCTAGTTACTTAGAATGCCAAGAAACGCAAGAACTGGCCTGCCAGGCCTGCCAAAAGTACCATGAATAGGTTGTCATCCAGCACAAAGATCTTGGCTTCTATCCAGGAAGCTACGAGGGCCATGATCAAGACAAATGCGGGATTATTCAGCACCAAGAACCCTGCGATCAAACAGCCGATAAAACATGCCACAAAACTCTTCCAATAATCTGACTTTTCCTTGACCAAGGTTTTACGAACGACGCCCGCGAATAGGTCTCCTAAAACCATCATCATGATGGAGGCCTTTGCGATGTCATAATCCAACGCTGCTAATGTTATGGAAATTCCTAATAATGTAGTGGTTGCCGATGTATGCCCTGTTAGGTGTTGGAATAATTGAAAGTGCTTCTTTGTTTGTAGGTAATCATAGATTAATAAAATTACAGCCAGTAAGAACAAGAAACGGAAACCGGCCATGACATCGTATTGGTAACGGATGTGCTCAAAGATCGCCAAGATCGGAATCCACAGTAATTGTAAGAATTTCGGCCAGACACCTTCTAGATTCTTCATTCCCTGCTCGAGATGATTCCCTCCTTAAAAACATTGCGCTATGTGAAGTACTTTTCGTATGTCTTATGGTCGATGATCATGAAGCAGAGGATGTATTGGGTGTCGTCTAGATTGTCTCTGTCAAGCGTGTAAAGCATCCTCCATTTGCTTCTTGTCAGATCACAGCAGAAGCAGTTGTCTAAATTAAGAAGATCTAAGTGCCCATAGCGCTGGAAGAATGCATTTAAGAGCATCTGATTCTTTTCTAAATTTATTTTCTTAATCGATTCTCCATATAGATAATCATTCTTTATCAGCTCTTCGAAAAAATGAAATTTTTTTAGGATAATTCTGTTCTCTTTTATACTCTGATTTTCAATTAGTTCTTTGTATTTCTCATCCGCTTGACATATTGTCTTGAAAACGACTTTCATTTATCCGAGAAATAACAACTGAAATAAATAACCTCGTTCGGATATTCCGGAGATCTTCCGGATTGCTTTATAGAACTGTACCTTTGTTTCTAGTTATATAAAGATTTCTAGGTGGTGCGTATACAACTCCTCCACTAATTGAGGTGATGATGACTTTTTTCTCTTCTAAGTAGATTAGGCACTCTTTAATCGTTTGGTGTGATATTTTGTTGCCCAACTCTTGTTTTAATTCGTTGATGCTCTTGACCGCGCCGAGTTCTTTTAGTTTATTTTCTACCAGACGAAGAGTTTTCAAGGTCGGGTTGAATTGTTGGAGTTGCATGTTTACGTATAATGTTTGTATGTATGGATATAAAATTGGTATATAAATGTTGTTATTTTTGTGACTTATCCTAGAAGGGTTTTTTCGGGCTTAAACACAAAACTCGTCTTCTCATCGAAATAGCCGCACATGAACTTGTTTAAGGGAATGCCGGAGCGCTGGGAAAGCATGAAAGCATAGAAGAAGGTCTGGGTGGTGGCGTATTTTTCTTTTTCTGCCTTGGGCTTGAAATCCCATACCCACACCTTGCCGTCTTCGATTCTGAGAACGTCGATATGGCCGGAAAGAGGATCTTTGCTTTCGAAGGTTTTTTCGAAATTCTTCCACTCTTTTGGATGAAGCCAAATGGGCACTTCCATGCCTATGCTCTTATTGTCATTTTGCAACATGAACATCTGCACATTGCTATGCGCTGTACCATAATGGGCAGTTGCGAGGCCCTGTTCGGCCAATTGACAGACTTCATGGTTTTTGATTTCGGTTGGTTGAATGCCCAAGTCCATCCTTAACTTGCTGCTTCTTGGCCCTTTTTCAAAGAACTCGTTCGGGCACGACTTGAAGGTTTGCTCTAAATAGCGGTGCAGACTAGAAAAACCATTCCCACACAGCTTATCTAACTTCGCTGTGTGCAGACGGTAAAAGTAGTACCAACCATGCTTTAACGATACGTGCTTGATCAACGTCTCTTCTTTTTTGCAGGACGGCTGCTTCGGCGAGAAACCATGCTCTCCATGCGCTGCTCTTCCTGTTCGATCTTGTGCTCTTCTCTGAGAACAGACATGGTCATCAATTCGATGTGTTTGTCGATCCGAGAGATTCTGCGTTCCAATAATACTAAAATACGCAAGCTGTACACAATTGCAGCTAAAGTACCAATGATGATTGCTAAAATTACGGTATCGAGTGCCATTAAACCCACCTCTTTATTCTAAAACAAGCCTAATCTGGCTTTATATATTTTTCGCAAACAATCCATTCTAGACTCTTCTCTTTGCAAGAGAAGCAAAGCTACTGATGACCTGACTTACGAGCGTTGATCTTTCCCAAGTCTCTAGGGTTCCTGCGGATGCTATTTTTATATGCCCTGCTAAGCGGGTTTCTAACCTTCCTTTATGCGAGATCATTTCTTCTGATGGAAAGAGAAATGCGACTCGTGCTCCGTTGTAAGAAATCCTTAATCCTCCCCAGTATCGTTCACCTTGTTCATCCCTTGGAAATCCTAATACTTCAAATTTAGTGATTCCATCTCCTAATAAGCCCCTTCCCACTTCATCGAGCAGCTGAATTCCGTCATCTCTTGCTCCTAGGTAAGCCGTTTCTAATTGAGGCAATAGGGTGGAAGGTAAGGGGGCATAACCTATCAAGGTTTCTCCCTTTTTTATCGATTGCATACCCGCCCAAAGCTGTGAACGATTTATAAACATAGCCCCTCTTGAACGTAAGCTTTATATAGACGTAACACCCTAAAAAGAGACATGCTCAAGATGAAACGCGTGTCGCAATCGTACGATATGCGCGTATTTACAGACCAAGGCGACTACTTCGGCGATGTAGAAGAAGCCATTCTGACGCAGAGCAAGGTCTTCGGATGGCGCGTGAAAGCAACGAAGCATTCCTTCTTGAATAAAGTTTTGGGATCTGCTAAGGGTGTTATTGTGCCTCACCAATTGGTGAAAGCCATTGGCGACATCATGATCATCAGCAAGAGTGCAGTGCCGTCCCAAGGCGCTGAGGAAGAAGAGTAAAGGTTTTCTACTCGTTGTGCTTTTTTTAACCCTGACAAAACCCACTTCCAAAGATTTATAAACCATCTGAATTTCTCGACCTCTATGGTTGTCATTCAAGATCGTTCGTTACGAAAGCCTACGGGTGGGAGGTATAAGAGCGTTTATGCCAAGCGCCTTGCGAACAAAGGCCATATAGCGGCTTTAACCAAGCTGGACGAGCCTGTCAAGGCAGTTCGAAGAACCCGAGCAGGACATATGAAATACGTGGCGTTGAGCTTGAACAAGGCAAACGTGCTAGACCCTAAATCCAAGAAATTCTCTGTTGTTGAGATCAAAACCATCAAGGAAAACCCGGCGAACCGACACTATGTAAGGCGAAACATCCTCACCCGAGGCGCTGTGATTGAGACAGCGAAAGGACTTGCGCGCGTC
>CAYOJS010000119.1:1901-4935 GCA_964404345.1 uncultured Methanosarcinales archaeon | reverse complement strand
TAAAAAAATAAAATCAAAAAAAAGAAACATGCTGGGCTTTACGCTGCAACGAAGTTGGACTTAACAAAAGCCATCATGGTCTCATTCTGCGCACTTTCATAGGCCTTAAGCGCTGTATTCACGAGGTTTTCCCGCAAACACACATCACCGACCAGGTTTAGGCTGTCCTTATCGTCCGCTAACGCAAACGCCTTCACGGCACTCGCGTACTTTTTCTGATCCATGCACTTTTTACCTACATGGATGAGTTGTTCTGAGTTCCCTGTCAATCCAAAAATCTCTATCGCGTAGTCCAATTTATTCTTTTCAATGCACTCGGTGCCTACGCGGTTTAAGTTGTCGCTGTCGCCGATCGCTGAAAATGCTGTCATCGCGTCTTTCAAATGGCCGTTCTTCAGGCATTTATTACCCAGCACGACTAGCTTTTCATGATTGTTTGCTTGGACAAAGCACTGCACGGAATCCGTATACATCCCGATCCGCTCAAATTCCTCTCCGATTTCCGACAACCTTCGACGGTTAGCCGTCATGGAAAATATCTTGATTGCATCTGGCATGCGGCCCTTACGCGCATACTCATCACCTAACGCATTTAATAACTGCTTTTTAGACTCATCGTTGAACATCGAGAGATTTACGTTTTCGATTCCCTTCTCCATCAAGAGGGGTAAAATCTTCTTGAAGGCTGGGTTGGAAGTGGTTTCGGAAGCGTGGAGTTGCTCCACGGCTTCGCCTACCATCTTCTTTACCGATCGTTCATCTCTGACATCCATATGCTCACCTTAATTGATTAGTTCAATTCCCAAGTCATCACTGTACGCTTTATTCGATGAGCGGTTGCTTGAAGAGCTTCGGCTATCTGCCTTGCCCATGATCCATGGACTTGAGACGCCTGTGATGATTGTCATCACGGTAATCTTGCCCTTCATTTCTTCGTTTACTCGGGCACCCCAGATGACGTTTGCATCTTGGTCCATGGTCTCGGTAACGAGCTCACCACATCGACTGACTTCGTCAAGGGTCATGTCGTTTCCACCTTCGACATGGATCAAGGCACCTGTAGCACCTTCGTATTTGATCTCTAATAAGGGGTTGTTGAGAGCAGCCTTAACAGCTTCTTCTACACGGCTGTTGGTATCTGAAACACCAATACCGATGGCAGCGACTCCGCCGCCATTCATGATCGCCTTTACGTCTGCAAAGTCAATGTTGACCAGCGAGGGTACGGCAATGATTTCTACAATTCCTTTGATCATCGTTGAGACGAGTTCGTTTGCCACGGCAAAGGCCTGATTGACAGGCAAGTTGCCTGCAATCTGAACCAATCGGTTGTTATCAATGGCAATAACCGTATCGGCATTGTCTCTTAATAGTCTTAAGCCAAATTCGGCTTTGTCAATTCTGGAACGCTCAATTTTGAATGGCAAGGTGACTGTGCCAATGACAATCGCACCCATGTCCTTTGCAATCTTTGCAATGACATGTGCTGAACCAGTACCGGTTCCGCCACCCATACCTGCACAGATGAAAACCATATCTGCTCCTTTGAGTGCTTCTCGGATGGTGTTTTGACTCTCGTTGGCCGCTTGAGTCCCTTTTTCCGCAAACCCACCGCATCCTAAACCCCGTGTCAGGTTTTCGCCAATTAAGAATTTACGATCGGCCTCAATCAAGTTGAGGTGTTGCTTGTCCGTGTTGCACGCGATGATTTCCGCGCCACGGATGCCTTTCTTGTAGAGCCAGTTTACCATGTTGGTGCCTGCTCCACCGCTACCGATCACTTTAATGTTTGCTTGGCCAATGAGGTTTTCGTTGTCGTCCATTTTGTTCACCTTTTTTCCCGAGGTATGGGATTTTTTATTGATTTTTTATTTGAGATACTATCCCAAATTAGTGTATTATAATGTATACTGATATATAAATGTTTTGTTTACCTATACGGGGAGCTGAAACGGCTTTAAGTGCTTAAAAGCTTTAATAGAAGCCTTAGAAAGCTGTTTTATTCTAATAGATTGTCGAGAATTCCCTCTAAAAAAATAAAAATTAGAAAATAAAGGATTATTCATCCGTAACAAAATTTAAATCTATCTGAGTATCTGGCTTTGCCCTATGAATAAATGAGACCTAATTCCTGCACCATGAATGTTGTCTTGTAGTCGTAAAAAGTGAGCCGAATAACTTTGCACCATGAATCATCCAGATTTAAGTGAGCCATGTTTAGCTATTGGCTTGTGGAAGCAGTCTGTGATTGAATTTTTATATATACTGCAGGTACCCAAATACCTCTGTCTTCTTTTTGTGCTCTTGAAGTCAATTCTCGCTCTAGTTTTAGCTCTGGAGGTAAAATATCTTCTCTTAATGCTAAGCTACTTAGCTTAGGTAATCCACTCCAAAATCTAAATAAAGATGTCAACTCTTCATGATCTGAAACATAGACTAACCCATGAGGTGGCAAATTTTGAGACACTTGGGATACCACTTTTGAAGTTTCAGTGTATTGTTCTCCTTTCCTTGAATCATGATTAAGTCTATGGCCAATTGCATTGCTTAAATACAGCTTGTTGAATCCAGTTCTATCTCTCGTAACTTGAAAGATATCTCCTTTGACTAACTCAAGATTACCTAGTCTGCCTCTGATCTTTTCTAATCGCTTGCCTTGTCGAAAGTAGCGGTTTCTTCTCTCTAGGCTTTTCTCAAAGCTTCTCTCTCCTAGGTTAGCATCTTTTGTGCCTTCTTTACTAACTCTTAAGAAACCATCAAAATCACTATCTCTTAGAGAACGCATTCGCTCTGAAATATAATCAATTTGTTGGGAGTTATAATCAACTGTGATTACTCGAGAAGCACCTTCTAATAAGGCAAAAGCAGCATCACCAGATCCGCCTATTGCTAGAATCACATCACTTGGGTCTACAGAAAGCCCCGTAACTATAGACCCTATACACTCATTAGACACTGTATGCTCTAGACTATTAGCTGGATTTCGATTCATGCTCTAGAAATGATCTCACACTATTTAAAACTTCCAATATTT
>CAYOJS010000119.1:0-1891 GCA_964404345.1 uncultured Methanosarcinales archaeon | reverse complement strand
TACAAGGATATGCCCTGCCATCATCAAGACCACATTAAAAGGGGATTTGTAGGCATCTGCTTCTTGGTGCGAATTTCGTATATTACATTGCGTATATAGGAAAGCCTCCAGAAAGCTTTAAATACAAAATCCAGGGTGCTCTACCATGGACGAGAACCCTAAAACAGGCTCTAAAACCATCCTACTCACCCTAGCCTTGATTCTGCTGTTTATTGGCGCTACGCTCTACTGGACGCCCATCTTAGACTTAGTGCATCGCTCTCGAATGGTGAGCTCACGCGACTATTTCATCACCCCTGCTATATATAGCAAGAACTGCCCTTCTTCTGTTGATGAAGTACAACGATTCTGCCCTCAACTTTCTATCGTACGATGGACCAGTTATGGCCTGTTTATTATTGGCTTGATCCTGCTCATCTGGGGGTTGATCAAAAAGAAAACAAATTACGATAAGAAAGACATTGCCATTTATGTCCTAACGATTATCGTGTGTGGACTCGTTTTCTTCACCTTCTCCACCTACCGCCTCGACAAAGTCATTGAAAAAACACCCATTGAAACGTACGATACGAAAGTGACTGAGCATACTATTACTTATGACGCTGAAAGCGATGTGACTGAAGAAGTGCCGGTCGTTACTGAAACGGTTACTTACCATGACAAAAAAGGCAATGCACTCAAACCTCTTGAACTGACTCAAACCCAACAAGGCGTAGGCAGTCCTTGCAGGCCCTGGGCAGAACTCAAAAACCCCAACGAAGTCAATATTGATTTTGACGTAAATTTTACTTATACTGTATATGACATCATTGCGAAAGGCCAAGCTATTACTGTACCAGACCAAACCATCAAAGCCGGAGCTACCACCAAAGTTGTTTACACGCACGACGAAGAAGGTGCCGATGCCATCTGCAAGCTATCCGACCCGACCTTTGCCTACCATGAAGACTCGGATGTCCAGAAAAAAGTAAAAACGACGACACAAATGGTCAAGCAAACCCGACGCGTACAAAACAATAAAACCTCTGATGCTTACAACGAAACCCAGAAAATTGCACGAACCCAGTACTTAGAAACCATTCGCACCGTCGGAAAATGGTGGTGGGAATAAACCCTTATGCAATCCGATGAAACTCTACCCAACGAAAAGATCAGCGCCCTCATTACCGATCTAGACAACACTTTATGGGATGGTATCCTTGCTGAAAAACAACCTCTCACCCTCCGTAATCAATATTATGAACTCCTAAAAACCCTCTATAAAAAAGGGATCTCTCTGTTTGTAGCCTCAAAAAATGATCTTGAAGAGGTAGAACAAGCCTTCCGCCAATTAGGAATTGACAAAAACCTGTTTGTCGCCTTACTCATCAACTGGGATCCTAAATACCTAACCATCGAGCGACTTCTCCAACACACTGAACTACGACCTGAAACGGTCGTTTACATCGACGACAATGCCTTTGAACGCAATGAGGCAAAAACTAAAATTCCGAGCCTTTCTATTTTAGATGAGAAAAATTGGCAACTGCTTCTAACTCATCCTTCCATTCAAAAGAAGAAGGAACAATCACTCTCCGAGATCCAAGAACGACAAAATCGATACCGCACAGCCCTCCTCAGTTCCACACAAAAAAACCTGTTCAAAGATGACCTCAAATTTCTCCAAAGCTTAAAACGAGAACTAAGCCTGGGAAAGATCCCTGCCGACAACCTCGACCGAGTAACTCGATTGCTTGTTGGAACCCATCGAATCAACTTCAACCCAAACGAATTTATCCAATACGATACTGCTCTAGAATACTTACATGAACGGCTCAACGAAGGAGATGAACTCTATGCCATTTCCACACGAGAAAACAACATCAGTCTCGGCCTGACCGGTGCCTTACTC
>CAYOJS010000118.1:0-4974 GCA_964404345.1 uncultured Methanosarcinales archaeon | reverse complement strand
ATCAAAAAACATTCTAAACACAAAAAAAAGAGTTATTCAAACCTCTCTATAGTTTATTGTAAAGTAAGAAAATAAAAAAGAAAGAAACTACTTCTCATCCTCATCGCGTCGAATAACCTTGACAGAGTCAATTCGTACTGTAATTGGAATCGCTACAGCCGCTTCCAGTAATTCAACCACAACTTCTTCTTTGACCTTGTCCACGCGGGTGATCTTGGCTTTTTCGCGCTTGAACGGCCCGGAAATAATCTCACAAATGTCATTTTTCTGAATGTTGATTTCTTTCTTGACTTGTTCGAGCATATGTTCGATTTCTTTGTATTCGACTCGTTTAGGGAGAACACCGCGTGCGTAGGGAATGCCGTGCGCTGCTTCTTCAGCGGCAGCCATGCTTTCGGCTTCAATGAAGATGTATCCGCGCATGCCATGGGGCCGAATGACAGAGTAAACAGGCATGTTTTTTCGTTCGACGTGGCTGGCGATGAAGCTCATGACTTGGTCTTCTCGGTTTGCCGTCGTGCGAAGGGCAAAGAGAATGGCATCGACTTTCTTCTCAGAAGCCTCAGGTTTCTTGTCCAATGCTGATGCAGCGCCTTCTTCTTCGGCGTGTTCGACTCTTTCCAATTCAGGGAGTTTTTGCTTCTTTCGAGTTTTTATTTGGATGCCTGGTAAGGAGTCTTCTACCTTGGGTTCGGGTTCGTTGGGATTTGTTTCTTCCATGTTTACACCGCGATGAGTTGATAGGCTAAGTTGAGCAAAAAGCCGATGAGGCCAATGGCTAGGATGCCCAGGCCAGATACTTTGACGACCGTCTTGAATTCCGTCTTGTCGGGTTTTTTTGTCACTAATAAAACTCGATAGCATTCGGCTAAGTAGGCTTTGACACGTTGTTTCCAATTTGGTTTTTCGTTTTCCATGTTATGCTCAAGACGGTGCCTAAATTATAATTTTAACTCGGAGGACACCGTCTTTGGCATGCTCAGAAACCGTAGGTTTCTGGCACACCGGAAGCTTTGGCTTCCTTGTGTGCTAGAAATCGTTTGACGATTTCTATCATACCAGTTCGATTCCGAGTTTTTTTTCTTCTTTCTTTTTGAGGACTTGTTTTGTCTTGAGCCCCGTTACGATGAGCAGTGTGCGAATGGTTCCTTCGAGGTCTTCGCTGATCTGGGCGCCCCAGATCAATCGGGCATCCTCGTCCAATTTTTCCGAAACTTTTTGGACGACGACCCGTGCTTCTTCTAGGGTCATGTCCGGCCCTCCACTGATGTTGATCAACGCGCCATTGGCGCCGCTGATGTCCACATCCAGTAGGGGGTTGTTGACCGCTTTTTCCACGCTTTCCGTGGCGCGTCCGTCACCCTCAGCTTCGCCAAGGCCAATCAAGGCCGTTCCACCGTTTCCCATGACGGCTCGTACGTCGGCAAAGTCTAAGTTGACGAGGCCTGTCTTGGTAATCAATTCGGCAATGCCTTTGACCGCGTTGGTCAATATTTCATCTGCAACGCGGAAGGCAGTGTGCAACGGCAAATCCGGTGCGATTTGCAGTAATTTATCGTTGGGTATGACAATGATCGTGTCGGATAATCTTTGTAGTTTTTCTAGTCCCATAATCGCATTTTCGTAGCGTCGCGATCCTTCCATTTGAAAGGGTAAGGTTACGATCGTTACGATCAGGGCGCCCATTTTTTTGGCAATTTCGGCCACGACAGGTGCGGCTCCCGTGCCCGTTCCGCCGCCTAGGCCGCAGGTGATGAATACCATGTGGCTGCCCGTGAGGGCTTTTTTGATTTCGTCTTCTGTTTCTCGTGTTGCGTCTTCGCCAACTTTAGGTATGCTTCCCGCTCCTAAGCCACCAGTAAGTTTTCTTCCCAATAGGATCTTGCGGTTCGCTTGGGTGTAGAGCAGGTCTTGGGCGTCTGTGTTCAATGCAATGGTTTCAACGCCGTTGATGCCGACTTCGCTCATGCGATTGATGGCGTTATTGCCGCCACCACCGGCTCCGATGACTTTGATTTTTGCTTTTTGCTTGGAGAGGAGTTCTTCCAATTCTCGGTCCAGCTCATTTCGGACGTTTGTTTTGTCAGTCGCAGCCATCGTCGATGGCTGAGGTTCTATGCTTTATATGTATTATTGTGATTTTTTGCTACTCTCTGGCTTTTTGTCACCGGTTGGTTTTGTTTTTCCAGGGTTCTTTAAAACGGTTTCGGTGCCTGTGTATCGTTCAATTTGTTCTTGGAAGTGTTTGACCAAGGGTTCAGGAATTTCTTGTTCCAGTTCAACAACTGCTTTTTTGCCTTCCATCTTGATGCTGCCATGGGGCAATCCAGTGATGTGGAACCAGGCTTCAATCTTTTCTTTGGGGTCGATGAGGATCTTGTGTATCTTCACGTGGTACGTGATGTCTTTGCTGGATAAGGGGTGGTTAAAGTCAACAATGATTCTTCCGCTATTCACGCTTCGTACGACTCCCGTTTGATTGTCGATGTTCACGTCCAGTCCAACAAAGGGTTGTATCTTTTGGCTGGTGAAGGCTTTGAGGGGGATGAGCTTCAATAATTTCGGATTTTTTAGGCCGAAGGCTTCTTCGGCTTTCAAAGCAAAGGTGTGTTCGCCGAGGTTTTTGCCTTCCAGGTTTTTGTCGAGGCCCGTCACAACTTGGCTTTCTCCAACAATGATCGTTGCGGGTTTGTATTGGACTTTGGAGTTGTGGATCTTTTTTTCTTTGGCCACTTTTTCTTCCGTGGTGTCAAAGACTTCCTTCGTCTCGGTCAAGCTGCCTGTATAGTCCAGTTGGATGAAATCGCCTTTTTTGATCATGTTTAACCTTTTTATTCAGCATCCCGAGGTCGAAATCCCTTCAATCAGTCTGCATACGCGTTGCGCGGGGTTGCACAGAAATCGTCTGACGATTTCTGGCACCAGAAATGCATAGCATTTCTGTGTGGCCCCTGCGGGGGCGCAGCGTCTGTGATTCTTCGTTAAGGATTTCGAAGATGCTGAATAATCTTTTTCCGATAGGCTCCCGTTTTTTCACCGTCGAGAACATATCAGAAACTAGTATTTTGGAGTCGGATTTCGTTTATAAAGTTTTGCTTTTAAAGTATTTGTGAGAAGAGATTTTAACCTCTGAAGTAATTTCTATCTTGGGGTGGTCGGGGTTTGGAAGCTTGTATCTGGCGAACTCTATCTTCTAAGTCCCAAATGACCATTCCAGTAGTAAAACGCTCCGTACCAACTCGTTGGATGAGGTTGGAACCTGCCCAATGGTAGTTCCCGGCAATGCCAATTTCAGCCATGAAGGGGAGGAAAGAAAAGAGAAATATAAATACCTTTAGAAGGGCTTAAATAGGGGGTAGGGTTTCTTTTATCATATGTTAAAAATCCAGGATGAGATCAAAGCCTTCAATGATGCCTTGGAGTGGAGCAATCCTTCCTGCATCAAAGACCTTCTCCTCAACATGAATGAGGAAATTGGTGAGTTCTGGAACATCATCAAATGGGTGGATGTCGAAACCCAGCAGAAAATGATCAAGGAGAACAAGGAAGAAGTGGAAAACTTCATCGGCGACATGGTTTACTTGATTCTAAAGGTTTCTTACTTGTGCGATGTCAACTCCGAAAAAGCAATAAAAGACGTCTTGGACGAATACAGAAAGCGTTTTCCAATTGACAAAGCCAAAGGCACGCATGGCAATGTCCGGGCAGGCGGGGTCGATTTAAAGCACTTAGTTTCTAAATAAGATAAACGCCAAGATTCCAATCACTACACTCACCCCCCAGCTGATCTCATCCCACTTTCGTTCTAATAAATAGTTGTACACAAAGAGGAAGCTGAAGAGAGTGAGAATTGCCGATAGAAATCCAACGCTAGCTCCCATCGCGGCAAGGTAAGTCTGTGTTTCTTGGCCGTAAATCCATTCGAAGACGTCTCCGCCGAATACGCCGATCAATAGGAAGAGGATCGCAATAAACCAGGGTTTGGTCATGAACTTTAAGAGAGAATTTTTAGGGGTGGGGAATCGAAAGTTGAATTGGTTTCTTTTTTTGGCAATAAGGATCCAAATGCATATCTCTGGGAGGACGAACTGCAGCAATTTGTCAGTAAGGTAGAGGATCGTGCTCATTTTTGCCTTTTCAAAAATAACCTATACATCAAGTAGTCAAGGGGATAGATAAGAAGGGCGTAGTATATATAGTAAAAAATGCTGTTGAAGTGTCTCTTTTTTTCTTCTGGCAGCCGCGCCCAGAGTTCATTTGGGGTATAGGGTTTTCCATCGGGTCGTCTGGTTTCCAAAGGATCTTCAGCTGTGGTTTCGTGCCTTTCTTCTTGTACGTTTTCCATGGCACTCCATCCTTTGCTGATGCGTGTCGTCCAGAACCCTGGCAAAGGCGTTTGAATTAGAGTTTCTTGTTCGTCCGCAATCAAGTAAGCGTGGCTTCTGTCTTTTCCAATCAGTGCATTTTGTGCGCTTTCCAGGAGTTGTTTCATAGCTGATCGTTCTGTCTTGACCTGTAACAAACTAGGTTTCTTGATCAAAATGCTGTCCACTAGGCGTACCAAATTAACATCTGACAATCCTGTGTTCTGCGTGATAAAAATCGCACTTTGGTCTTTGTGTCGCAAGATAGGCAATAGGCCTGCAAGATCCTTGCTTTTGGCGCTCATGCTTTGTCGCGCGCCAAACTCCAGTGCTGCTTCGTCAATAATCAAAAGGCTGTTGTTGGGCACGTTTTCCGTGTTTTTCTCGTGATGAATCCAGTCTGGCAGCAATTGCGGGCTGGGATAGTTGATCAGATAAATCTTTTTGCGGGGGTATTTGAAGTGCACGCGCTCGGCAATGAACAAGGCCGTCGCCGTCTTCCCACTTCCTCGACTGCCCACAATCAATAGAATTTGGCTTTGCTCGGCTAAGTGGCTTGTGAGCGGGTGTAAGGGATTGGTGAGCATACGTTTTTTTACTCATTCGAGTT
>CAYOJS010000117.1:0-5108 GCA_964404345.1 uncultured Methanosarcinales archaeon | reverse complement strand
CTGGAAATCGTCATGAATTCGCGAATTTATGGCGTTCTTTAGTGTTTGCAAGTAATCATCCGAAGTACAAGGATTCTGGGTTGTTCTTAGGTAGTGGAATGGAAGCTCTTTTCTTAGATCGAAGAAACGAACGTTTATTTAAAAGTTTAGATCTTGCGCTGGAAGAAGAAAGTAGGTTAGGCGTCGTATATGGGGCGGCTCACTTAAAGGGTATTGATGAACATGTGACTGCGAAGGGGTTTACTCCAATTCGTACATTATGGATGCCAGTTTTAGAAGTTGATCTTTCTGTTTTAGAAAAACATGTGGGAGAGTATAAGGGTTATTGTAAAACAGGATGAACCTGCCGTTATGGATAACTACGCTATTTCTTTGCTATTCTTAACGTAGTTATTCGTTCCGAGAATTTTGCCAAGACTCTAGATAGAATCGGTAAAATTCTCGGTACCTTTATAAACCCTTCTCGTTTTTCTCGAGTACATGGCAAATCGTATTGGCAGTTCTAGGCATCGTTCTAGGCAGAAGATGACCAAGGATCGTTGCGATCGGGGCAAGATTTCATTGAGAAGGTTCTTGCAGTCGTTCAAGGCAGGGGATAAAGTGGCTTTACTAGCCGAGCCTTCGTATCAAAGAGGTATGCATCCGTTGCGTATGCAGGGTCAGATTGGAGAGGTAAGGGCTCGTAGGGGTAAGGTGTATGAAGTCTTGGCGAGTGATAAGGGGAAAATGAAGTGTTTTTTAGTCCATCCCGTTCATATGCGGAGGATGCAATAATGCCGATGGAAGTGATTGAAAAGCATGCCGTTCCGATGGCCACGGTAAAGGCAGAGCTTGCTGCAATCAAGGAGCGGGATACAGAATTAAGTTTTCGAGCGGCAAAGGTGGGAGAGTACTTGAATGACTTTGTGAAGCTCAAGGATAAGGATGCCAAGGAAGCCTTTGATAAGGTTATGGCCTTGGGTGTGCCTCGATTGAAAGACGTGCACGCAGCAAAGATTGTGGATCTTCTCCCCCGATCCGCAGAAGAACTCAAGCTTGTTTTGCAGGGTTACACCATCACAGTCAGCAAGGAGCACTTGGAAGCCCTTGTGGCGGCCGTGGCTGGATACATTCCGAAAAAGTAAAGTTTTATTAAGAGTTTCTCGTTTTTAAAAATATGCAGAGTAAGGTTATTTTTTTGGGTTTAATTCTTTTGGCCGTTCTTTTAGAAGTTGCAGCCGATGTCTTGTTCAAGAAATGGTCGTTGGAAAACAAGAATCTGTTGTTAGGTCTTGGTTTGTTCTTATACTTCATAGGCACAGTTTTCTGGGCTTTCTCGTTAAAGCATGAATACCTCTCAAAAGCCATTTCAGTATTTACAGTGCTGAATTTGATCTTGGTCGTGTTGGTGGGGGTGTTTTTGTTCAAAGAAAATCTATCCTCTCTGAACAAGTTGGGCATTGCGTTAGGGATTCTAAGCGTGGTATTAATCGAGTGGCCATAATCTTTATATACGTCGTCTAACAGGAGAAGGGTATGGTTCTCATTGCAGGGATTGATGAAGCAGGCCGGGGCCCGGTCATTGGTCCGTTAGCCATCGCCATTGCCGTGATTGATAAGGATCTCGAGCCCAAACTAAGAGAATTAGGAGTAAGAGACAGTAAACTTCTATCACCCAAGCAGCGGGAGTCCATGTTTGATCCTATTGCGAAGATGTGTAAGCATGAAATCATCCTCATCGAGCCGAAGGAAATCGATGCGGCCGTCGAGTCTGAAAACTCCAATCTCAACTGGCTCGAAGCCGACAAGGCTGTTTTGCTCCTGAATAAGTTCCGTCCGGACATCGCCTTCATTGATTGCCCGAGTAATAATCCTCAGGCATATACAGAGTACATTCGAGAACGCCTAGATTATAAGCCGCAATTAGTCGTCGAGCACAAGGCGGATGTCACTTATCCAATCGTCAGTGCCGCGAGCATCTTGGCCAAGGTCAGTCGGGATATACAAATCGATCGTCTCAAGCAGCGTTATGTCGTGGACTTCGGCAGTGGCTATCCAGCCGATGAGCTAACGCAGCAGTTTCTAAAGGAGCACTACAGCGAATATCCTTTCTTTCGAAGATCTTGGGCAGCCTGGAGGAACGTCGCCGGCCAGAAGGATCAAAAGAAGCTCGGGGAGTTTTAGAAGGGGATATCTTCTTCCGCAGTTATAGCGGCTGGTTCAGGAAGAGGTACTGCAGGTTCTTGCAATAAATTCTCTAAATCACCTTGAAAAGTAGAGGCATTGTCTGCTCGCATCGGCATGACCATCCCCAGAATACGCTGCGCATCACAAATCAGAATGGCTTGATTAGGCCAATAGCGCAAATCCGTACACTGTGTAGCATCCAGCACATAGTTCAGAAGAGGAGCTTGAACCATAAGGACTTGTTTGTCTTCTCCCCCGTAACCAAATTGTTTCTTTCTTCCAGGAGTACATACACCATAGCCTTGACCCAGTTGTGGGTGAGTGAGAATGCCTGTAGAAACAGTCAAAGGATCAAGGGTTTGCCGGGGAGTAGAAAGATACTTTTTGTATGTCTCGAATGTGGTCTTCATCCGTTGGGTGAAGACGAACACCGCGGCCCCATGGTCGAAGAGTATAAGAAGGTCCTTGTCCTTTTTTCCCTTCAAGACCCCATTCTTCCTGCAGCTTTTGGAGCGTTGAACTGTTGGCTCTCAGAAGGTTTCGGTCATTGACCACAGCTAGGTACTTGTTGTACCAGATTAAATCGCCATCTTTAAAATACAGCAGACAGGGATTATTTGGTTGGGCTAATAGGGAGCGTAAGGCAAGTGGAAGTATGAGTCTAGGAAAAGAGCCTTCTTTAAATAACTTTTAGCCTATTTTTCTAAGGAAAAGCTTATAAACACTCTCGAGTAAGAAATGGGCAATGGCGTGTATTACTCGGCTTGAGTTGCGTGGTTTTAAATCGTTCGACAAGAAGACGATTATCCCTTTTGGAAAGGAATTGAATTGTGTTTTAGGACCAAACGGTAGCGGTAAATCTAACATCCTAGATGCGCTTTGTTTCGTCTTGGGTAAATCTTCTGCAAAGGGTCTTCGAGTGGAAAAGGCATCTCATTTAATCTACAATGGGGGTAAGTCTCGTGAACCTGCTAGTTCAGCCGAGGTCGCTATTTTTTTGGATAACACTCAAAAAGTGTTGGATGAGTCTGCAGCAGAGGTCGAGATCAAGCGTACGGTCACGCAGGCAGGCAACAGCACGTACAGAATCAATGGGAAGGTGCATACAAGGCAGCAGGTTTTGGATTTATTAAGTCGTGTCCGGGTCAATCCAGATGGGTACAACATCATTCTGCAGGGAGACATCGTTCACCTAGTCGAAATGTCTTCCTTAGAAAGAAGGGGCATTGTGGAGGAAATCGCAGGCATCTCTATTTACGAAGGCAAGAAAGAAAAAGCCCTTCGAGAGCTTCAACGCGTCGAAGAAAAATTGAACGAGGCTGAAATCATTCTTACGGAGCGTAAGACCTATCTCAAAGAGCTAAAAAAAGAGCGCGACGAAGCCATGAAGTTTAAGGGTCTCGACGAAAAGATCAAGCGCAACCGGGCTACCTTGCTGAATACCAAGATCGAGAAAAAGGTCAAGGAAAGGGATGTCTTGGACAAGCAGCTTTCACAGTATGATTCCAGTGTAGGAAAGGTGCAGGAAGAAATCAATGCGCTCAAGCAAAAAATAGCGGATAAAAAGAAGGAAATTGAGCAGATCAATCAGGAAGTGGAACGTCGTGGAGAAAAGGAGCAGCTTGCCATTCACAAGGAAGTGGAAAAATTCAAGGTCGATTTAACCGTGAACGAGCAGCGCGTCGAAGCGTTAAAGGCTGAATTAAAAAAATTAGAAGAGCGTCGAACCGAGCTTGTAAAGAGCCATAAAGACCTAAAAGACAAGGTTGAGGCCATCAAGAAAAACAGGAAAGTGTTGGAGGATAAGGTCGAGAGTCATGAATCCTCCATTAAAGGGCTAGACAAGCGCATTGATGAGTTCAAGGCGAAGAACAAGTTGGAAGATGCTCAGGATGTGGACAAGAAGATCGAATCTTTAGACAAGGAAGCGGAGAAGGTGCAGGAAGAGATTTCTAAGTTGCGTGAAGACCAGCAGGTGTGGTTAAGAGAGAAGGACAAGTGTGAACTGTTATTGCAGTCCATTGATGATAAAGTC
This sequence comes from uncultured Methanosarcinales archaeon, assembly GCA_964404345.1. Lineage (GTDB taxonomy): Archaea > Nanobdellota > Nanobdellia > Woesearchaeales > SM23-78 > JBBSWA01. The sequence goes on along the minus strand of CAYOJS010000117.1, from coordinate 907 downwards.
GCTAAGATCATGGAGATTTCGAAGGAAAACAAGGCAGGTCTGGAAGAGTTGAAGAGGAAAAAACAGCTTTTGAAAGAAACCTCTGACCGTCTTTCAGGCTTGCTAAATGCTGAGTCGGAAGTAAGTGCAGAATTAGGAACTGCACGGGAGAAGTTGTTCTCTCGTCAGGAAGACCTCGCGAAGTTAAGGGCGCGTTCAGCTGTTTTCAGAGAAGGAGCAAAGGGCGCCGCGCAAAAAATCTTAGAACTCAAAACAAAGTGGAAGGGCATTCATGGCCTCGTTTCAGAATTAGGGAATGTGAAGTCTGAGTATGCCTTGGCATTGGAAATTGCAGCCGGAAACCGGCTGAAGAGCATCGTAGTGGATAGCGATGAAGTCGCGGAGAAGTGCATCAAGTACTTACGAGATAATAAATTGGGCGTCGCTACATTTCTGCCACTGAACAAGTTGAATCCTTCTTTGGTTCGTGCAGAGGATAAATCCTTGAAAGGAGAGGGCATTCATGGCTTAGCAGTGGATCTGATTGGGTTTGATAAGAAGTATCAGAAAGTCTTCCAGTATGTATTTTCAAATACTTTAGTGGTGGAGGACATTCCTCGAGCGAGGCAGGTGGGCATTGGCAAGATACGGATGGTCACACGTTCAGGAGACCTGCTGGATGTTTCTGGTTCCATGCAAGGTGGTTTTAGACATCAGGAGCGGGCAGGTGGTTTCCAGGAAAAAGAGCTCATGGAACAGTTAGCCAAGATGGAAGTCGAAGTAAGTGACTTGGAAGGGCTAGCCGAGCGATTGGAGAAGGATAAGCGCGAGGCAGGCAAGGAAATTGAAACCTTACGAGAGCGCAAGGCCAATGTAGAGGCTGACGTGATTAAATTAGAAAAAACATTGCACTTGGATTCAGCTGATT
>CAYOJS010000116.1:866-5158 GCA_964404345.1 uncultured Methanosarcinales archaeon | reverse complement strand
CGTTTTAGTCAAACACAGACTTTTTTGGCGCATCCTTATTTTCATTGTGCGATGCGTCGAGATGCGGATGGGGATGAAGCGTGTTTCTTGTTGTTGTTAGATGCTTTCCTGAATTTTTCAAAGAAGTATCTTCCAGATTCAAGAGGTTCAAAAATGGATGCTCCTCTCGTCGTTACGTACCAGTTGAACCCAAATGAGGTGGACGATCAAGTGTTTAACATGGACATCGCTTGGCGGTATCCGTTAGCGATGTATCTAGCAGCGTTGGAGTTTAAGAGTCCCAAGGAAGTAAAGGTGCGTCAGATTGCTTCGGTGTTAAAAACAGAGGAGCAGTTTGAAGGGTTGGGGTATACACATGAAACGTCTGATTTTAATAAAGGGGTTTTGTGTTCTTCCTATAAGCTTCTGCCCAGCATGCAGGATAAGTTAAAGGGGCAGATGGAGCTTGCTGTTAAAATTCGTGCCGTAGATGAACGTGAGGTGGCTACGTTAGTGATTGAGCGGCATTTCATTCGGGACACAAAGGGTAATTTGAGGAAATTCTCACAGCAGGAGTTTCGTTGCGTGACATGCAATGAGAAATTCCGCAGGCCTCCTCTAATAGGGCGTTGCACAAAATGCAAGGGTAAGTTGTTGTTTACCATTTCAGAAGGCAGCATTACAAAATACTTAGAGCCTAGTATTAGTTTAGCAAATAAGTATGACGTATCGGTATACCTAAAGCAAACCTTAGAGTTAACCAAGCGCCGCATCGAGAGTGTCTTCGGCAGAGAGTCAGAAAAGCAGGAAGAGTTGGGAAAGTGGTTTGGTTAGTTTAGGCTTTTTTGAAGTCCGAACTTTAGAATGAAAACAGGGTTAGTACTTAATCTCAAATCCTTCCAGTTTCTGTTCAGGCATTTCTTTCATATCCACTCGTTCAACTTCTGCGTAAGGGGGTCCCTTTCGGAACAGCCGTAGTAATTGCTGAAGGTCTTCTTCTTTTCCTTGGGCTATCGCTTCCATTCGGCCGTCTTCTAGGTTTTTCACCCAGCCGTTGATGCCCAGCCGTTGAGCTTCTTTGAGAATATAGTATCGAAAGCTGACTCCTTGTACTTTGCCGGTGATGTGGATGTGCTGGCAAGGCATTTTTTATTTAAAGGACAGGATGTATTTAATCTTTTAGATCTTGGAGTAGACACTTTGTTTGGCTCCGCAGGCTTGACATTTGATGAAAGTGATGCTGCCTTCCTTGGTCATCTTGGTGTCGGGTTTGCTGCATTCTTTGCACAGTACAAGTTCATCGGCGTATTGTTTGATTTTATCATTAATCTTGCCGGCAGGCACTTTGGTGCCGAGGATAAGCAGTTGTTTCTTGAACTCACCGGGTGTAGCAAGGGCTTTGAGGAGGTGTTCGGGTTTTCGTTGAAATAGGTCGGTAATTTCGAAGAAGTTGCTGATCACGGTTTTATTGCCTTCAATGTGGCCTCGGATGTTTGGGATGTTGAGTCGTTGGGTGGCTTCCTGTACTTCAGGGAGCTGTTTCTTGGCCTTTTCGAGGAGGGCTTCGTAGGTGTCCATATTCTTTTGAAATGAGAGAGCCTTTTTAAGGGTTCTTGCTAAATATTAATGTCTATATAGAAAATATGTAAGGTGAGCAATCTTTATATAGCCCTTCTTCGCAGAAACAGCATGGTTCTCGAAGCTCTTACGACTCCATTCAGGGCGGAAGCCCGTCCCAGTCTTCAGTTTTTCTTTGGTTTTATCTATGCCACAATCGCGGTCTTCTTGAGTTTGTGGATCTTTCGAACGTATAGTAGTTTGATCATGGTCTTTCTTGCGACCATGGCTGCTTTGCCGTTTGTGTATTCCACGATGAAGATGGAGGAAGAGAAGGACTTAGAAGCTGTAGAGGAAAGGTGGTTGTTGAAGGAGCATGCCAAGGCCTTATCGGTGTTTATGTACTTGTTTGTCGGGATGACCGTTGCCATGGCTTTTTGGTATGTGGCGTTGCCTTCCGATACGGTTTCAGTGTTATTCCAGGCGCAATCAGGCACAATCAATGCCATTAATGCCAATGTGATTGGGGGGAACGCATACAAGTTGGATTTCTTTGGGAAGATTTTTTTCAATAACGTGAAGGTGCTTATCTTCTGTATCTTATTCTCGTTTATTTATGGGGCTAGTTCAATTTTTATCTTGACGTGGAATGCCTCTGTGATTGGTGCAGCAATTGGTAATTTCATTCGCGGTAATTTGGCTTCTTATAGCTATCTGGTGGGGATGGATAAGATAGCAAAATACTTGTATGTGGTTTCTTTCGGATTATTGAAGTACGCCATTCATGGCATCCCAGAAATTTTGGCTTATTTCACAGCGGGTCTTGCAGGCGGGATCATCAGCATTGCTGTCATCCGGCATGATTTCGGTACAGTCAAGTTTGAACAGATCTTGCTCGACAGTGCTGATCTCTTGTTGGCGAGTTTTGCGATCTTGTTCGTCGCAGCCGTGTTAGAAGTGTACATAACTCCTTTGATTTTCTAGAGTAGTTTCAGCTTTCCAGGTCTAATTTCAAAGACTTCACCTTCTCGGAGGAGGGTTTCAATGATCTTTTCAGCACCGTCTATCTTTACAGTTTGAATGACTTCATCCACATCAGCTCCTTGGCCTTTATCTAGCTGTTGAATGAGGTTTAATATGCGTTCGCCTGGAGAGCGTGTGGGTTCAACAGGAACAGAAGCAGCAGGTTCTTCTTTTTTTACTTCCATAATGGGTTTGAGTTGCCTCAGTTCTAGTTTCCGTAGCAATAGCCATTTTTCATCGACTTGTTTAACCAATTCAGCATTAAGGTAGATCAAGTCATTGTACAGTCTGGGCCGTCCGACCACTAAGACTTTGCTTCCAATGCCTACATTGAGCAGGGGGTTTCGTTCTTCAAAGCTGCGTAAGGTAATTTGTCCCGTTCCATCATCTAGAATCAATCCAGGACCGTCTTGTCCAACAATGACTCCCATTACACTGGCTCGGCTGATTTGTCCAATAACCGTCTCAACATAGCTGGGTTCCCAGCCTTGTTTTTGAACATATCTTCCTTTAAGCAGGTGATGTACTGCGCATTTGTAGGCCGTTTGGCGTTGGATGGCCATGGGTTACCTTTTTATAGTTTCAGAGGTTTCTTCTTAATATGCGATTGGACGAATTGCCTAATTTTTTTCGTGCATATTCTACGCATGAATTTTACATAAACGTACAACGGGCATTGGGTTGGAAATCCAATGGCTGGTGCAGTAGGAGAGGTGTGTTTTTGGGACTTTCTGACGAACACGCAGGATTCGTTGTTTTTCTTTAAAGAGGCATCGCGGCGACAAGGTCCTATAGGGGTTGACTTGACTTCTTTGGAGAGCAGGATCCCTATGATGTTTAGAGAGTTGAAACCTGCAGTTGGGAAGGTGGATGTGGGGGTTTTGGATGTTCATCGCTTGCCTCTAACGGATCATGAAGCATATGTGTGGGGGGGGCTTAAGGGGGCGGTGTATGAGTTGACTTTGTGTGTTTAAATCTTGCTGACCATGCCTGGTTTTGGGCTGAATAAGTCTCCGGCTCTTTTGAGTTTTTCAAGGACTTCTTCGGTTTTTCGTTCATCGACCCCTTTCAATTCACATTCGCGTACAATGTCTTCATAGGGGATCACCTTGCCTAGGGTTTTTTCAAGTTCGTTGATGATGTCTCTCACAACGGCGATGTGGCTTCGTTGAGTGGCTGTAATGCCTGTCGTGATTCGGTCAATGTCAATCTTTCCTGTTTCAGGGTCAAGGCCGATTTGGCTTAAGCAGTAGTGGACGAGGGAAATAGCCCGCAGGGCGTCTTTTTTCATGACTTTTTCGCTGAGGCGTACGCGAGCCCCAGCTTCACTTAATCGTACGAGTGCTTCCAGTTGTCGTGCACTAATCGGAATGGCTTTGATGCCTTCGTGTTCTTCTCCGAGTTTGTTGCGCATTTTGACGTAGAAGTCTTTGATTTCATTCAACGCACTTTCTGTAAGTTTTGGTTTGATGTTTTGTTTGGAGTAGGCAATGTATTTTTTGATGAAGTCGGGTTTGATTTCACCTTCATGGGTTTGGTCTCCTTGGTGCAATCGCAAGACAAACTCAGCCATTTTCTCGTCTTTCTTCAGGTCGGGTAAATCCCTAACAGGGAAGATTAAATCAAATCGGTTGATGAGGGTGCTGGGTAGGTCAATCTGCTTAGCCAATAGTTCGTAGGGGTCGAACCGTCCGAATTTGCCAAATTGGCGGTGATCATCCTTCTGGCCAAAT
>CAYOJS010000116.1:0-856 GCA_964404345.1 uncultured Methanosarcinales archaeon | reverse complement strand
TGGCTTGAATATTGGCTTTCGTAATGGTGACAGTTTGCTGTTCAAGGCTTTCGTGCATGGCCGAACGGTCTTCTTCAGTCATTTTGTCCATTTCGTCAATCGCGCAGAGTCCCTTATTCGCTAACACCATAGCACCTGCTTCCAAAGCCCATCCGCGCATGAATTCGTCTTTGACAACGCTGGCTGTCAATCCAGCTCCAGAAGCGCCTTTTCCAGAGACGTATCTTGCTTTCGGGGCGATGCTGGCAATTCGTCTAAGCAAGACACTTTTTCCGCTTCCAGGGTCTCCAATCAATAAAATGTGTGTGTCGCCGCGGGTGATGTCTCCTTTGTTGCGCACTTTTCTTACGCCTCCAAATAATTGTAAGACCAGGGCTTCTTTGACGCGTTCGTGCCCATAAACGCTAGGAGCAATGCTATTAATCAATTTTTCAAAGACTTCAGGGTCTTTGCTGAGTTCAAGGATTTCTTTTTCTTCTTCAAGACTGATTTCAATTTGGAGGAAGTCTTCTTGTATGGGTTGGAGGTGATTGGCATCCACACTTAGGTCATATCGTACGCTTTTGATACCTCCAGGGTTGATGACGGGCGTTTCTTTAATGACTCCAGTTACAATGATTTTAGTTCCGGGGTTTGTTTTTTTCTCGCTGAGCGGGCTTACGAGGTCATTCTTAAGAAAGATGTTGATGCGTTTGGGTTGCTCGCTGCCTTCTAAGTCTTCGGGTGCTTCTTCCAACACGATTTTTTGGGCGTCAACGAGTTCTTTGGCGATTTGTCTGAATTTCCCTCTCCTTCCGCAGCTGCATTGGCTGGGTTCTTTGAATTGAGTATCTAGTTGAAGAACATTGATGAGGTT
>CAYOJS010000115.1:0-5180 GCA_964404345.1 uncultured Methanosarcinales archaeon | reverse complement strand
AAGCCTCGCGTCAGGGTGGTCCTTTCTTTTTGTATACTTTGCTTGGTTTTATGGGTTTCTTTGTCTTGGAAAAATTCTTGAGTTGGCATCATCACCACAAAGGGAAGGAGGTTCATGCCTTTTCCTATCTCATCTTGGTGGGGGACGCTGTTCATAACCTATTGGATGGGTTGGTGATTGCCGCTAGCTTCATCGTAAGCATCCCATTGGGGGTTACAGCAACCTTGGCGATTTTGCTGCACGAGATTCCTCAAGAACTCGGCGACTTTGCTATTTTGATTTATGGTGGATTTAAGGCGAAGAAAGCCTTATTCTATAATTTCCTGGTTCAGCTTACCTGTATTTTAGGAGGTCTGGCAGGATATTACCTTTCGTCTAGTGTGGAAGGGTTTTCAGTGTTCTTCATCCCCTTCGCAGCCGGTAACTTTTTGTACATCGCCGCGACCGATCTGATTCCTGAATTGAACAAGGAGCAGAATTTGAAGAAGTCCGCTACCCAGTTTGTTTTCTTGATCGTTGGCATTTTGTTGATTGCAGTCGCACAGAGTTTGTTCGGCGCTTAGTAAGCCCTATATCTGTCAAGAACTGTCAATTAAAAATAAATAGCAGTTCTTGATCCAACAGAAATGCCAGGCATTTCTGGGGCAACGAAAATCGCTATTTTCGTGCCACTGAAACGTCTATCGTTTCAGTTGGCCCAAAGATGTTTGCATCTTTGTGGCACGTCAGAATCCCGCCGAAGGGATTCAGAACGTTTAAATACCTCCTTTCTTCCTTGGTATTGAGATGGATTACTTAGAATTGGCAAAGGTCTATGAGCAGTTAGAAAAGACAAGCAAGCGCTTGGAAAAGACTTTCATCATTTCTGAGTTTTTAAAGTCCATTCCAAAAGACAAAGTGGATCAGCTCATTTTATTGTTGCAAGGCCGTGTCTTTCCAGCTTGGGACGAGACCAAACTGGGCGTCGCAAGTAAGTTGGTGATCAAGGCGATCGCCATCGCTTCTGGTACAACGTCAGAAAAGGTAGAAAAGAAGTGGGCTGAAGTGGGAGACTTAGGAAAGGTCGCAGCCGAGCTATTGAAGAAAAAGTCGCAATCCACCCTTGCCTCGCAATCCTTGACGGTAGATAAGGTGTTCTCTAACATTCAGAAAATATCAAAAACAGAAGGCTTGGGTAGCGTAGATCAGAAAATGAAATGGATTGCCGAGCTCTTGTCCAATGCCTCAACTCTAGAGGCAAGATACATCATCCGTACGGTGCTCGAAGACTTGAGAGTCGGTCTTGGTCCAGGAGTCTTGCGGGACGCCATTGTCTGGGCGTATCTGAATCCAAAAATAAAATATCTTGCAGACTCGCAGTCCATTGAAGTAGAAGATCGGGAAGCGTACAATAAATTAGTGGAGCTCACTCAAGCAGCGTACGACAAGCTTAATGATTTTGCCATGGTCGCTCAGGTAGCGGTAAGAGGAACCAAGGCATTGGAGGAGATTGGAATCATTCTAGCACAACCCATTAAAGTCATGCTCGCCCAAAAAGTATCCAATGCTGAAGAGGGTTTTGAGGTCGTAGGAAAACCAGCGGCCTTGGAATACAAGTACGATGGAATTCGAATGCAAGTGCACAAGTCAAAAGGAAAAATCTTCTTATTCACGCGCCGTTTGGAAAACATCACTAAGCAATTCCCCGAAGTCGTAAAGGCTGTGGAAAGTCACGTGCAGGGAGATGACTTCTTGTTAGACTGCGAAGCAGTCTCATTCGATAGCAAGTCAGGTAAATATCTTTCATTCCAGAACATCAGTCAGCGCATCAAGCGCAAGTACGACATTGAAGACCTCGCAAAAAAAATGCCTGTTGAACTGAATGTGTTTGATATATTGGTTCTTAAGGGAGAGTCCCTGTTAAGTCAATCGTTTGCCGAGCGTAGGAAATTAATTGAAAAGACCGTGAAGCCGAAGGAGAAAGAGATTGTGTGGGCAAGGCAATTGATCACAGACAATGCCTGGGAAGCAGAAGTATTTTTCAAAGAATCTGTCGTAAAGGGCAACGAGGGTGTCATGATGAAAAACCTTCAAGGCATCTACAAACCAGGTTCCCGTGTGGGGTACATGGTGAAATGGAAGAGCATCATGGAAAGCCTCGATCTGGTCATCGTAAAGGCAGAATGGGGGGAAGGCAAGCGCAGTGGTTGGCTCACCAGCTTCACGCTTGCCCGCATGGATGAGGGTGGTAATTTCTTGGAAATCGGTAAGATGGGAACTGGCATCAAGGAAAAGGAAGAAGAAGGAGTCAGCTTTCAGGAGCTCACCGAGCTCTTGCAACCCTTAGTCACCTCGCAGAAAGGCAAGGAAGTCACCGTCAAACCTGAAGTCGTCATTGAAGTCAAATTCGAAGAAATTCAGAAGAGTCCAACATATTCGTCCGGCTACGCCTTGCGTTTTCCAAGGTTCATCCGCCTTCGTACGGACCGGGCGCCGGATGAAGCCTCAGACCTAGGCATGATTCAAGATTTCTACGATCAGCAGAGAAAAATTTAGTGCTCAAATCGCTCCACAAACCACCAGAATAACATCTTATAAGCAAGCAGCGCCGCTTTCATCTCTATCATCGCAGTTACAGTGTCTTGGCTTTTGTAGTGCTTTCCTTCCTTGCGCATCAGCGGGCTGATCTCGTTGATGTCAAATCCGAGTAGCTGAACACCATTTTTCTTGCAGTGCTGGATAATGGAATAGAGGCTTTCTTCTATGGTGCGTAAAGTCAAGCCATGGGGCAGCGGAGTGCCTGTGCCTGGAATCTCGGTCGCATCAATCCCATCGCAGTCAATCGTAATATACAGGTATTTCGTTTTAATCTGGGAGCAAATCTTCTGGATCTGTTCGCTGGTCAGATTCCCTCGAGGAATCAGGTTTTTCAGGAAGGGGTGTTTTTGCAGGGCGGCGGAATGATCTTGATAAAATGCTTCGGGCATGGTGGGGCACCAGTAAATCCACCCGCCCAGTTTTTTCCGTTCTAAATAGTTGGCTTCTTCTTCGCTGATGTGGTCTCGGATGCCGACTTGAATCGTAGGAAACCCGAGTTCACGTACATTCCTCAGAATAGAAGCGTGTGAGTATTGCTGTTCTTCATAGGCCAATCGCAAGTCCAGGTGGGCATCGATGTGGAAAACAGTCACATTCCCTGCTCCATATCGCCCTGTCATTTCTTGGAAGATGCCATTGGGAATGCTGTGGTCACCACCGAACGTCATGAGTAGCTTGTTTTTCTCAAAGGCTTTTCCGGCAAAGCCTTTCACATCCGACACCATGCCTTCCATGATCTTAGACAGTTTCTTTCCAGCAATGGATGGGGTAGGCTTCGGATATTCTAAGATGCCGAAGTGATGGATCTGTATGCGTTCCGTCATGGGAATGTGAAACAAGGGCACTTCATATTCAATCTGGTGTGAAGCATCCATGGCAGCTTCAGGCCCGTACCAGGTGCCTTTTGTGTAGCTCGCCGTCAAGTCCATGGCAACTCCTAGGCAGCAAACATCGGCTTTGTCAAAAGCATGATTCTCGGTGTTGTCTAGAAAGGTGAATCGAGGTTTTTGGATTCTTCCAGTGGTTTTCATTTTTTTCCTTTGGCTTCTTTCCTTGCCGCTAAGAATTTTTGGTAGTACGCTGCTTTGTGGTCCATGATCCTTCGTTGTGAGCGGGGTTTACAAACCTCCAATACATATCCGACAAGAAGGGGGGCAATAATAGAGTATTCTCCCCAGACTTGGATCAGTCCTTGGGTGGCGTCTTTGTATTTGCCCCAGGTGACGGCTTCGCTAAAGGTACATCCGGATAAGCCGCCGTCACGTTCATTGGCGGTCGTGATTTGAATGCCTCGGTCGGCCCCTTCAAATTCAATGCCTGCGATTTGGGACAGTACAGGGCTCAAAGTTTGGATCCAGTTCTTAGGTCCGCCGCCGCCCCATTCAAAAAAGCCGAGTTGGGGATTGGCATATAGGATAGCACTGCCTTCCAGCAAGCCGAGGCTTGGAACAGGGTCGACGTCCATGCCGTCGCAGTATAAGTCAGCATTATTCATGCCAATGCTGTGGTTGGCTTCAGAGTCCATATAGATGGGTACACCATGTTTTGCTGCGGTAGCTACCCAGCTGCGTTCAGGGTGAGGTGCATTCTTCAACAAATACTGCCCCCATTCATGATTATAGTCGGCTGTGCTTCTCTTTTTTGGTTTTAAGGTCTTGGCAAAGTTCTGGAAGAGTTCATCTTGCACCATAAGCGTCTCACTCAGACGAATATTAATGTCGTAAATGCGTGTCGTCCCATCTGCATCCAAGGCATTGTCATCACAATGGGCATTACCTTGTGTGACAGGGAGGTCATAGGCAAAGTGGGCGTCGTGGTATACTTGCGCGCCTGTACTGCAAATCACGTCGATAAAGCCCGCTTCGATTAAGTCAATGATATAGCCGCCCATGCCTCCGACAGGTCCGGCTCCGGCAACGCCGAGCCAAATCGTGTCACCGCCTTCGATCATGAACTTAAACAGCTTCGCCGCAGTGGCTACATTACGGGCTTCAAAGCAAGTTCGCTCTAGGTTTTCGATAATGTCTTTAGCGGTGCTTCCTTTTTTCCATCGCACAGGCTCGATCTTTCGGCCTTGCATGTAAGGGCTTTTTTTCCAGTTGGGGCAGTCTTTCACGGGCATAGGTGTGTGGATCTTGCTTTTAAAAGTTACTAAGAATTACTCCATATCAGTCTCTGGAACAAGTATTTCAATGTCTCTGGCTAATTCAGCCAATTTTTCATTTAATTGACGGGATGTTTCCTCATCAAGTAATGGTTTGAGTGAGGGTTTATGTTCGGGAACCCCCCCCTGTAACAACGGAGGTAATAAAGTCACGCATGTATAGAGGTTCTTGGATGTCACGAATTCGTTCACCGAGAGCATTGCTTCGAAGGCCGAGGCGTTCTAACTCTCTCCCAAGGGTGAGAATCCAAGCTACTTTTTCTTCAGGAGTTAAGTTATCTAAAGCATTAAGAATAAACGTTTTTGCGGTTTCTATTGCTAATTTTCGTTTCGGAGTCATTTTTAAAAATTAATTTTTAGAGTTATATTAAGTTTACTATTATTTGGTACTGTCAAGTTAAGTGTCAAAGTTTAAATCTCTAATTCTCGGAAAATAGGG
>CAYOJS010000114.1:0-5225 GCA_964404345.1 uncultured Methanosarcinales archaeon | reverse complement strand
CTGCCATGGGAGTTGCATGGCGAGGTAGACGGCGTGAGGTGCATGGGGCTGGCTGGCGCGTGAACCGGTTTGGAGATCTTGCAACTTCACAGCCACCGTACTTCCGAAAGCAGATAGTTCAACGGAAATGCCATATTGCTCAGCAAGAGCTTCTAAATCCGCAAGGCGAATCGCAGGTGTGCTTCGTTGAATATTAACATAGTGATTGGCAAAATCGAGTAAGTGTTTAGGATTGAAGTAAAACGTGAACACAACAGGACCTTCTTTTACGACTTGATCTTCCCAGCGAGTTTTATACTGCAAGTTAATAGTCAAAGGCCCTTCATCCTCCGAATTGGCTTGAACACGTAGTTTTTCAACTACATATCCTCCCCCCACGTCTTTCATACAAGCAGGGAAGTTTTGGCTTACGTATTCTTGAACTAAGTTATTGTACGTATCCAAACTCAGCGTGGCGTACCGGGTGGGAGTAATAAGAATCGGAACCAGTTGATTTTCGAAATCCATGGTAGGGATCCCTTTCATAAAGGCAGGGCTGTTAAGAAAGGCAGGAATCTGGTCTTGGATGCGTTGAAAGCACTGTTCAGCCGTCTGATTCACATTCATTTTAGGAGAAGGCTTGTAGAGGGCAGCCCGTTCAGAGGCCATGGCATCAACGACATAAATCAAGTACAAGGTCCAGCTCACCACCATGAGCATAACTGCCAACACAAGCCACGCCCTCCATGAAGAAAGGTTAATCATTTAACCGTTTTAGGGAGAGGGTTATTTAAAGGTTACCAACAAATAAATATGCGAAAGCTTTTTTAAGGCAAAAAGGGGATTTGAATCATGTTCGATGTTATTCTCATTGAAGGCGGTCCTGCAGGTTTATCGATCGATTCCATTTTAAGCAAGAAGTTAAGGGGTTTTATTTAAAGACAAAGCTTTATTAAGACTAAACACAAATTTAAAGGAATGAAGTCTTTCGATGCCATAATCATCGGAGCGGGACCTGCAGGGTTATTATTAGGAAAAGAAATTTCGAAAAAACATTCAGTCCTTATTCTAGAAAAAAGCAAGGTCGGGAAGACTAACAAGAACTGGCTAACTTACGAGGACCGTTGGAGAAAAGAAGGCTTTCCAGAGAAATTTATCGGAAACCGGTTCAAAAAATGGTTCGTGCAGATGAGTCATGAAGGCTTATCAAACGAATTTGTCATTAAGGACAATTTTATCTGTTTCGATGAACATAAATTCTTAAAATACCTAGCAAACATGATAATAAAAGAGGGCGGAGCTATCCTTGAAGAAAATCCTTCCCTCTCCTTTAAGAGGAGCAAAGAAGGGGTAATCGTCAACAATAAATACAAAGCCCCGTTATTAATAGACTGCTCTGGAGTAGGCTCGCTTATAGTAAGAAAACATAAACTTGTCGATCTGCCCATTTACATTAATTGCTATGCATACATCGGGGAGTTTAATAATCTTAAAAATAAGAATTATTATTGTTCTTTTAGAGACAGTGAAAAAAGCTACGCTTCTTTCGGTCTAACAAAAATAGCTCCTAAATTAGCTCAACTGCAGCTATTCAAATACTCTAACAAGCGACTTCATCTGAAAAGCTACAAAAAACTCATGCTAAAAGAAGAGAAAAGATTTTCAATCCCAGCTCATAAAATAAAAGAGTTAAAGATCGCAACATACCCTACAGGGGTGTTAAAAAAGCAAAGCTTGGACAACATCTTTCTTTTTGGAGATGCAGGATTTTTCTCTCCGAGCACTAACGGAATGGGGTTCAACGAAATTCTAAGACAGCATCATCGAGTGGCAAAGCACCTTATGGAACAAATGAAAAAGAAAAAATACGGTGAAAAAGATCTTCAACTTCCAGACGAGATTGCCGACGATGTAAATAATCTGCTCTTTAGATTCTTGGGGTTAATATTTAATAATATTCCTCCAGCAATCCTTAGCCAACTATTTGATATAATTAAAACTCTAAAGCAAGAAGATATACGCAGAATCATGCGAAATGACGTAACAGATAGGGAGGCTTTAGAGCTTCTCAAGAACATTATTGCACGAGTGAATATGTCCGAATTGATCAAAGTCATAGAAAAAAGTCACGTTAAATATATCTTAAAGACTTTATGGGAACTGGACAAGGACATCATAACAGAAGAAATGCATAACCTAATCTTCATGCATCACAAATTCAGGATAAAAGACTTGTATTAATTTTACATTTATTTATATATAAACTTGTATTTTGCTAAACAAGTAACTTCCCACACTTAAAAGGGAAGATATAGTTACGACCCGCCCATGAATTGTCTCATCATGGGGTTCATGTCCATCATGTGCTGTCGTGCAATATCCTGATACAATTTATAGACAATCATTACGGTCAATAGCAGGCCTGTTCCAGAGGTTAAAGCGCCTGAAATGTCGGCCAATGCAGCCAGCAGTCCAACAGCAGCTCCGCCCATGAGGGTTAAAGGTCCAATGTACCGTTGTAATAGTCTCTCCAGTACGCGGGCATCTTTTCGAAAGCCAGGTACTTGCAATCCAGACTTCAGCATTTGTTCGGCTTGGCTTCGGGCATCCATTCCGCTGGTTTGAACCCAGAAGTAGCTGAACAGGATGGCACCGCCCATCATAACTAATATATAGACAAGGGCATGAAGGAAGGTGAAGATAGAAAAGCTTCCGGTGAGGACTTGTTCAAGTACATTGGGGCTGTACAGCCAGTACGCGAATCCGGAGATGGGTTGCCCGCCACTAAAATGCCCCAGGAGGGGATAACCCCAATTCTGCATTAAGCTTCCTAACAATTGAACATTAGCAATCAATGCAGCTACCAAAATGACCGGAATGTTGCTGGTATAGATAAAGTTCAAGGGCCAGCGGATGCCATGGCCACGAATCCTTCCAAAGGACAGGGGAATCTCGACTTTCATGCATTGTGCGTAGACAACAATAGCAAAAACAGCGACAGTGGAAATAATGCTGGCCAGCAATCGCACGGAAGTTAAGGGATCTCCGCGGGTTAAGGATTGGAAGATGGCCGGAATCGCACCAGCAGCAATGGTGGGGTTAGTGGGGCTAGCAAAGGGGTTCAACACGCGAATCAACATGCTTTGGCTCACGCCTGCAGCAATAAACAAACTAATACCTGATCCAAAGCCCCATTTGCTCACAATTTCATCCATAAATAAGATGAGCATACCTCCTAAAAAGAGTTGGAAGATGAGGAAGGAGGTAGGAATGCCAGCAGCAGGTTGAAGTCCCCCCATACCAACATAAATGGTCGCTTCAAAAAGAATGAAAAAGATGCTAAGTAGTTTTTGAATGCCTTGGAACCGGGCTTTTCCTTCATGTGAGGTTAAGTCAAATTTCAAGATGCCAGATCCATTGAGCAGTTGCAATACGATGCTTCCTGTCACAATGGGGCCAATGCCTAAGCTGATGATGCTACCAAAGCTGGCTCCTAATATAATAGACAAGAACTCAAATTGTTGCAACGCGTTGGCACCTAGGCCGTACAAGGGCACGAGTCCAAGGACGTAAAACAAAACAAGTACAATTAGGGTCCATTTGAGTTTTTCTTTAAAGCCTAACTTTTTCTGTTCAGGTCCCGCAACTTCGGGGAGGTTGTTAAGTAGGGTGTCAAAGAAGCTCATGGTTCACCGAGTGCAATGGCTGGTCGAAAGATCATTCCTTTTCACTCTTCACTTCTTTTTTAACTTCTTTTTCTTCTTTCACTCTCAATACAGTCACTTCGCCGCCTTTTTCTTGGACTTTGGCAATCGCTTGTTCAGAGGCGTGGTCTACCGTGATTTTAAGTCTGTGAGCTACTTTTCCAGAGGAGAGCAATTTATTGTAGCCCAATTCAGCGAGATTGATCTCGTAACCATCTCCCTGTTTCTTGGCTTTGCCTTGAATGACAAGGGTGTTGAGGCGGAGTTGGAGGTCATCTAAGTTAATGGGTTTTTGACTAAGAGCTCGGGAATGACTATGGAAGCCGTGTTTACCTTGGAAATCTTTAATGGCCCAGTAGCTGGGTTTTTTCTGGTCTGCTTTCTTTCCGCTACCCGCGTTTCCTTTTCCCCCTCTATGTCCAGATCCTCGGCGTTTCTTTTTGCTGCCCCCTCCATGGGTGTGGTTGCCACGTTGTCGGCTGAATTTTTTGCGTTTATTGTGCGTCATGGTTTCACATCATTTTTTTGATTAATTCTCCCATCTTGTTGATACGGTATCCTAAGGCACCGCCTTCTTTATAGCTTTTCTTGATGCCTTTGCGTTCATATCCGCCTCGGGGTGAGTTCAGGTGATAATGGAAGATCTTGCCTTCTTTTTTCGCACGTTTACCGTCAAGTTCTTTGAGCGTGGTTTCATCGACTTCTCCCCAAGTGATGAAGTCTTTGCACAAAGCCAGTTTACCTCGATTCGCTTCTGTATCGGGAAGGACAACACAGACATGACGCTTTCGGAGGCGCAAACCATAAAGCGTTTGATAGACATCATGCCGAGTATGAATGAGTCCTCGAAGTAGAATAGCTGCTAAATAACCTCCTTTGCTAGCTACTTTAGGAGGGGCTTCTTTCTTTGCAGGTGTTTTAGGTGCTGACATGTATTTCCTCTTTATTGCTTCCACTCATAAGTCCCAGGGTTTCTTTACAGCCTGGAAGTACTTTAGTGGTGGTGAGTTGTCGAAGGGCGCTTTCAAGAGCATAGATCAGGTTGACGCGGTTTTTAGTTTGTCCAAAGGTTTTGCTCCAGACGTCTTGAATGCCGGCTAGGTGGAGTACTTTGGCAACTTCAGGATGGCAGCAGAGTCCCTTTCCTTTGGGGGCAGGCATTAGCTTAATGCGTACCGAACCGCATCGTCCCATGACAGCAAAAGGCACACTGTGGGGTTGCCTGCACTGGCATTCCCAGCTACCGCATCCTCGGGCAATTTTGAAGAGATTGAGTTTGGCATTGCGTACGGCTTTTTCTCGGGCAGGGACAGTTTCTTTGGATTTTCCGATGCCCATGCCAATGTGGCCGTTTTTGTCTCCGACAGCTGCAAGAGTGGAAAACTTGGGTTTGTTGCCTTCTTGGGTTTTTTTCTGAGTTTGGCGGAAGATTCTTCGCTGGCCGCCTCCGAATTTTCCCTTGCTTTGTCCGATGAGCAACAACTCAGATTCAGTGGGCAAGAGAGCATCCACAATGGAGGCTTCCATGATGACCTGTCCTCG
>CAYOJS010000113.1:2382-5240 GCA_964404345.1 uncultured Methanosarcinales archaeon | reverse complement strand
TGATCTACTTAGCAGAAGAGTCCCCCCGAACGAATGTAACCCGCCTAGTGCCAATCTTGGTGGGGCATCTGCTCTGTGCGCCTTCCACGGTCTGGAGTAATTTGAACGTCCTCCGCGCCGTTGGTCTCGTGGAGTTTGGTGACGCAGGCACCAAAGGCAAGCCGATTCAGCTCACGGTTCTAGGCAGGGTGGTGACCGAACAGTTAACATGAGAACTGGGATGAAAAAAGACGGGGTATGTCTTCGAAGGAGTTTGAGAGGATTCCTTGCAGGAATCTTTTTAAACTCCCTTTAACCTCGTCTATTCATGGAGCTTCCAGGGAACTATGACCCTCAACTTTCCGAGCCCAAGTGGAGGAAGTTTTGGGAAGAGAAAAAGGTCTATAAGTTTGATCCAGAGAGCGACAAGCCTGTTTATTCCATTGATACCCCCCCTCCGACAGTCTCGGGAAAGATGCATATCGGACATGCTTTTTCATATACTCAGCAGGATATTTTAGTCCGGTATAAACGTATGTGTGGTTTTAACATATTCTACCCTTTTGGTACGGATGATAACGGCTTGGCCACAGAGCGCTTAGTGGAAAAGATGAAAGGTGTAAAAGCGGTGAGGATGGAGCGTCAGGATTTTATCAAGCTCTGTGAAGAAACGTTAAAGGAGATCCGTCCAGATTTCGTGAACGATTGGAAACGAATCGGGATGAGTTGCGATTTTGACTTGTTTTATTCTACGATTAATGATCATTGTCGGAGGATTTCACAAAAGTCATTTTTGGATTTGAATAAAATCGGCCGTGTATATAGAAAGGAAGCACCCTCTTTGTTCTGTCCGCTGTGTAGAACTGGAATTGCGCAGATGGAGTGTCAAGATGTGGAGAAGCAGAGTACGTTTAATGATGTAGTCTTTAACGTGGAGGGTAAGAGTCTATTAATTGCGACTACCCGTCCAGAACTGCTTCCTGCTTGTGTGGGTGTTTTTGCCCATCCGGACGATGAGAGGTATAAACCATTATTTGGTAAGAAGGCAAAGGTGCCACTTTTCAATCAAGAGGTCTCAATCTTGCCGGATGTACGGGCAGATCCGCAGAAGGGAACAGGCATTGTCATGTGTTGTACATTCGGAGATCAGACCGATATAGAATGGTACTTGGCGCACAATCTGGAGTTGAAAGAGGCCATCACAAAAGAGGGTAAGATGTCGGCGTTGGCCGGTAAGTACGAAGGATTGGGAATATTGGAGGCTCGTAAAGCCATTATAGGGGATCTTAAAGCTCATGAGTTACTGGTAAAGCAGCTCCCAATAAAGCATATGGTAAAGGTGCATGAACGTTGTCAGACAGATGTGGAGATCGTCCATAGTAAGCAGTGGTTCATCCGATACCTAGATTTAAAAGAAGACATGTTGAAGTGGGGTGCTGAGTTGAACTGGTATCCTACTTTCATGAAACATCGTTATGATAATTGGGTAAAAGGTTTGCAGTGGGATTGGCTCATTTCCAACCAGCGCTTTTTCGGTGTTCCATTCCCGGTTTGGTATTGTAAGGGTTGTGAAACTCCCATCTTTGCCGAGGAGAAAGACCTGCCTGTAGATCCTTTAAAGCATAAATCTCCCGTGGCAAAGTGTAAGTGTGGTTCTTCTGAGTTTATTCCAGAAAAAGACGTTTTCAACACGTGGCATACCTCCAGCATGACTCCTCAATTAGCCGTTCAGTTATTGCCAGAGAAATATCGCTCAAAAGTATATCCGATGAACTTGCGTCCACAGGCGCAGGACATCATCACGTTTTGGCTGTTCAACACAGTAGTCAAGTCTCAACTTCATTATAAAGTAAATCCTTGGAAGGAAGTAATGATTTCCGGTTTTGTGACAGATCCGCATGGAGAAAAAATGTCAAAGAGTAAAGGAAATATTATCGAGCCTCAGTTGGTAATGGATAAATACAGTGCAGATGCCATGCGTTATTGGGCCGGTTCTTCAAAACTAGGTGAGGATATTTCATATAAGGAGCAGGACCTGCTCATCGGTAAAAAGACAGTCACTAAGCTCTGGAACGCTTCCAAATTCTGCTTCTCTCACCTGGCCGATTTCAAAGATGAAGATGTAGACCTACACGAACTAGACAAGTGGCTTTTCCATCAATTCAATGAGCTCGTAAAATTCGTTACAGCTTCCTTCGACCAGTACGAATACGCCAAAGCCAAGTTTGCCATCGATAATTTCTTCTGGGCAACGTTCTGTGATTACTACCTGGAAATGTGCAAGGACCGCTTATACAACACCCCCGTCCATGGCGAAGACGCCAAGCGAAGCGCTCAATACACTCTTCACCATATATTATTAGGTATATTAAAGCTCTGGGCTCCTTTCTTGCCGCACATCACCGAGGAAGTCTATCAGACTCATTATGCGAAGAAAGAAGGCTGTGCAAGCATTCACATCTCTCGCTGGCCTGTTTTCAACGAAAACTGGGTGTTTGAGAAGGAAGCTGAGTCTGGCGACCTGGCCGTTGAGCTCATCGGTGCCGTTCGCAAAGCCAAGGCAGAGAAGAAGTGGTCGATGGGAAAGGAGTTCAGTAAGCTAACGATTGCCTGTCCTGAGCTCATGCAGAAGAAGCTAGAGCTGGTCTTAGTCGACGTGAAAACAACCGTTCGTGCCAAGGAGATTGAGTTTGAGGAAGGCGAAGCATTGGAAGTAGCGTTGGAAGAGTAAGGTTTCTATTTTTAAATAAAAAAGAAGAAAATTAAGGGGCCATGCTGGCTGAAGAACCACTCATGCCACTGTCTTCTCCTTTTACAGCAAAGTAGATGATCAAGCTTATAATTCCAACCGCTAAGTGGAGGATGTGGCTTGCCATATT
>CAYOJS010000113.1:913-2372 GCA_964404345.1 uncultured Methanosarcinales archaeon | reverse complement strand
AGTAGGCTCACCAAGAGGTCTTTGGCTCCAGGTACGAATCCTAAGATTCCGAGGACAAGACCGATAATTCCGATGACCATGTTAAAGGTTTTGCCGGTTCCTTTGAGTCCTACATAAATTCCAAAAATGGCTCCAAGCAAATGGATAATGCTTTGGGTCATATTGACACCGATTCCTAGAATGCTCGTAGTAAAGAGCCCCCAAATACCAATGATAGCTAAGATAATACCTACAATTAAGGCCCATGTTTTTTGGAATCCCATACGTAACACCTCCCGAAGGATTATCTTGCCTGGCCTAATCCTATATATAGGCCTGGGTCAAGGGTTTAGGATGAAAAAAGATCTTCGTGTTCTTTTTGTCTGTACAGGAAATGTTTTTAGAAGTATGACAGCAGAGTATTGTCTAAAGCACTACCTGCGTTCCAATCACATAAAAGGAGTTTCTGTTTCTTCAGCAGGGATTCATCCAGGAGTGCCTCCAGATATCTCAACGTTGGAAGCACTGCGAGCTCTAGGGATGAATGCGCAGGGTCATAAGAAAAAACATCTTACGAAGAAGTTGATGGAAAACAGCGATGTCATTATTGCAATGGCCGAGACGCATCAGCTTTTTATTAAGAAGAAATTCGCTCGGCACGTTCCGTTATTCAATGAATTGGCGTTTAATAAGAGAACGTCCATTTGGGACATAGAGCGTTCTGTAAAAAAATACAAGACCAATCGTTTGGGAGTTATTAAGCACACAAAAAATACAGTCCATTACATCTATAAGACCATGCCTAGAGTTCTGAAATACATCCAATCCAATTACCTATTGTTCAGCGACTTCGCGCAAGGCAAGAAAAAACACAACAACGGTTTTCCTTTCTTAGTTTTGTATCAGACCAAGCATTCCTGCGCTTTCTTATCGATTAGCATTCCGGAAAAGGAGGATGGTCATGTGATTGTCATTCCAAAGAAGCGTTTCCAGTATTTTGAAGACATTCCAAAGCCGATTGTGTTCGACCTGATAAAAACCGTTGCTCTCATTGGAAAATCCTTAATGAAAACACACGGTGGATACAATGTGTTGCTGAACAACGGAAAGTGTGCAGGTCAATTCATCCAACATGCCCATTTTCACATCATCCCCCGCAATCCTAAAGATAAAATAAAGGTCGAAAGTTGGAAGAACAAAAAACTCTCCAAGGCAGAATTTCTAAAATTAAACCGCCTGATTAAGGATGAAATCCGAAAAACCTTAGGCAGGAGTAGCACAAAAAATTAGGGTTATCCAACTACCGCGCAAAACTCTTTGGCTCCCATAGGAATAATCTCGATTTTCTTCTTATGGATATTTTGTGTGAATTCTTTCGGAATGCGAAAGAGGTAGTTGTCGCCGTCAAAGCTGAGGTTTCGCTCGATTTTATAGTCTTTGTTCATGGCGCGGCTGAAGAGCATGGCTTTGTCGAGTTTCT
>CAYOJS010000113.1:0-903 GCA_964404345.1 uncultured Methanosarcinales archaeon | reverse complement strand
CGAGGGATTTTTTTTGGCAAGTAGAACATTCAAATCCTTGCAACCTCATATAAATATGTTCATCTATGGGTATTTCCATTTCCGTAGGTTTCATAGTTATATGGCACTTGGGGCAGTGGAGCTCTTTTGGGTCAAGTGCTCCTTTTTCTAGTTCGAAGTTGACTTTTTCGAGTTTATCAAAGTTTATCTCTTTCATTCTCTCACCTTTTTATAGATCTTGACTTGTTTCTTACTGGAAGGGTAGGCTGTGGCGATATCGGCTTCTTTTGTGATTTCGTTGTAGGTAAAAAACATAGTGATATATCGGTCTTTGGAGGGGCCAATAGCCATATATTGGTCTCCTCCAACTCGGCGGAATTCCGCTTGATCTTGAGCAAATGCTTCATATATTTCTTCTACAGTTACTCTATGTTTTTCATAGATCTTCATCGCTACGCTAGTCTCGATATGAATGGCTCGGATCTTCATTATTTCCGTACGATAATCGTACGGTTATTTATATAGTTTTCTATTCAAAATTAAAGTTAAACTGCTTTTGAAAGTGGTCTTAATAAATAAATCTCCTTTTGGAAACAAGAGTTAATTAACATTTAGTTACGCCATAATAGTAGTAAAAAGAGAAACATTTATTAATGCATCAAGAATCATTCTTTTATGCCTCCCAACCAATCAGGTCTTTCACGCCGTGATTTTTTAAGAGATTTAGGTGTGTTTGGTGTGGCTGCATTAGGTGGACTTCCTGCCATTCTAAGTGCATGTAACTGGCAGGATCCAACTCAATTGTGGAAAAACTTACCTAAAGCAGATCTGTCTACTTTACAACAAAGCCAGCAAGGTAGAATAAAAAGAATATAGAGAGGTTTGAATAACCTCCTTCTTTCGTAAGCTATAAATAGTAGTTTA
>CAYOJS010000112.1:0-5255 GCA_964404345.1 uncultured Methanosarcinales archaeon | reverse complement strand
AGCATGCTGTTTGTTTCACGCCGTATGCGTCAAAATTTCCGTATGAGATTTGGTTCTTTCCCAAGCGTCACGTGCCCAGCATCACCTTGTTGAAGGAGGAAGAGTTCAAAGCTTTAGCAGACCTGCTCAAAAAGTGCTTGCAGCGCTTGGACAAGCTCGGTTTCCCGCCGTTCAACTACATGTTATACGAAGACCATCCGCATGGAGAGTTTCACTTCCACATTCAATTAGCTCCTAGGTTGGGTTATTGGGCAGGCTTTGAGATCGAAACAGGTGCCATCATCAACACCACTCCGCCCGAGATGGCCGCGCAGTTTTATCGAGGAGAAATCTAATAGTACTCTTTCCACAATTTATTTTTCTCAATCCAATGCCCTATTCTGGCCGATCGGAAGAAGGCATAGATCATTGCGGCAAGTCCTATTAATGAAACCAGTAGTCCGATCCAGAAGCTACCAGGACTAAATACAAAGGTCACGCTGAAGTTTCCAGGTTGTACAGGAACCGAAATCAATCCGCCGGTATTCAGAACTTCTCCATAGTCGCTTTCCCATCCGCCGTAATGGTTTTGGTTGAGTACCAAGACATCCGGTTCAGTGGCTGTTCCTTGGATCACAAACCGGTTCGGGGTGAAGGTAGTAATCTTGGCACTTCCTTTTCCATTCAATAAATAGGTTTCTCCGCGGTAGTTTGGATTTTGACTTCCATTTCCTAGGTATACAGGTTGAACCTTAGGGGGGATATGGAAGGTGCTGTAGCAGTTCGTCGTTCCAAGATTGGCGAGGATGTGTAGGTATTCGCGGTTGCCGTATAGGCTGTCGTAGATGGGCAGCGCCAGTTGATTCTGGGCGTGGGAGGCAAGGGCTTGTTCTTTTTTGACAAGGCCATGGCCTTGTTGGTTGATGCCGAATAAGTCTTGGCTTCCCGTGTAGGGATTGGGGAAGTTAGGGGCTTCGGTTTGGAAGAATTCAGGGGAAGCACTGGGGGTAAGGGGGGGTGCAGGGAACGCAACTCGAAGGGTGGGGTTGCTAAGGCCGACTTGGGTGAGGAATAAGTACAGGAAGAAGAGAATACAAATCAGTGTGCGTAGGCCTTCAGGGAGGAGGGTTTGATCCTTCTTCTTTTGGAATATAAACTGGGGGGTAAACATGTAGGTCGCCTTGCCGACTTTGAAGATCTGCGCAGTCAACAATCGTTGAAGGGCCATACCTGCAAAGAGGCAAAGGATTAGTAAAAAAACAGTGTTGAATCGGGCGGGGCTGTGGAAACTCGTGGTGACTGCTGGGATCCATTTTAATACAGCATACAGGTTGATCCAGGCGTTGTTGCCGAAGCTGATCCATAACGCGATCAGTCCAGTAAGAGCCAAGGGCCAGTGCCTTTTGGCATATAAAACCAGGCCGGCAATAGCGAAGAGCAATGGTAGCCATCCCAAGTAGAGAGAGAAATTAAACCATTCACCGCCAGGTCCT
Source organism: uncultured Methanosarcinales archaeon (assembly GCA_964404345.1). Taxonomy (GTDB): domain Archaea; phylum Nanobdellota; class Nanobdellia; order Woesearchaeales; family SM23-78; genus JBBSWA01. The sequence goes on along the minus strand of CAYOJS010000112.1, from coordinate 3,783 downwards.
TGGCGGGCATAGGGTCCTTGGTTTGGATCGACCAGGGCAGTGTAAAGGGCTGACCAGGTGTAGGCGCTTCTTACTTCCGTGTCGACTTTGGGATACAGCTGTCCGTATTGGAGGAGGGGGAAGAGTTTGATGGCACAAACGAGGAAGGTAAGGAGGAAGATCAAGCCCAGTACAAGGAGGTAGCGTGCTTTTTTCTCTCGGAGTGTTTCAAAGATCGTATAAACTCCTAGAACAGTGGACATAATAACAAAGCCCCAGTAGTAGCCTGAGAAAATGATCCAGGATAGGGTAAGGCTGGCGGCAAGAACATATCGGATGTTGTCTTGGCTTTTTAGGTAGAAGAGGAACAAAGCCGGAATGAGCATTTGTGCGCCCCAGTGTGCGTAGCCTTCTGTCATGTAATTGGCAAGGGTGGTGGTGAAGGTATAAAGGATGGAGACAAACAAGGCACTGCGCCATTCCATGCCGTATTTTTTAGCGAGGTAGTAGCTTCCGAGGAATCCTAGGATATAATAAGCAAAGAAGCTGATCTTGATGCCGGGCATGACGTTGAACAGAAGAACAAATAGGAAGAAGGGGCTTAGGAGGGCAGCGTGAGGATGCGCAAACAATAGGTTTCCTCCGCATTGGTAGGGATTCCAGAGAGGGACCTGGTGATAGGTCAAGAGGCTAATGCGTGAGACAAGAGGATAAATCGTCATGGCGCCCCAGTCTCGAATGCCCAAGTAATCAAGATTATGTAGGGCAGGGTACAGGAAAACACCTGTCAATACAATCGCAAGTATAAGGAGGTACAGCCATTCTTTTTTGATAGAGAGTGCAAAAGGAGTCGATTTTATTTTCGCCCTTTTTTCTGTGTGGTCTGTGCTCTTTTTCTTTATTTTTGTTTTTTCTTTCACTGTTTCTTTGGTTTCAGAGAGGGATAGAACAGGGTCGTGTTTGGACTGCTTCCAAGTCCAGATCAACCCGATCAGTCCAAGGAGGCTGAGGAAGTATCCTAAATAATCCACACCAATGGTTTCATATTTGAATTCTACCGTGTGTTGGCCGGTAGGAATGGTGGTGCAGACAAAGAAGTCGCATTCTTCGGTTTTGGAGCTTTTTCCATCAACATAGGTTTTCCAGTTGGGGTAGGCATTGGCTTTGAGGGTGACCGAGGTGCTTTCATGAGCAACAACCGTTGCTTTGGCGTACGTGCCTTGATAATCTTCCGAGGTCACATTCGCTTTCGTCTTAAAGTAGGTATTGGGAACATTGGTTTTGAAGACGGCAATGGGGTTGAAGAGTTGATAGCCGGTGCTGTGGTTAGACATGACGTCGGCGTAGGCTTGGGAGTGGGCAATGACGTATTGGATGTTGAATTCATTGAGGATGTGGTCAATTTCTTGGGGAGTGTAGCTTTTGATGGGTTTGTTGAAGAAGTTGCCGGCACCGTCGTGGTGGATGACACTGGTTTTTCGTGGGAAGTAGGCAAGGGCAAAATTCATGCCTTCTTTTCCGCCACTAAGTGGGGGGATAGCGCATTCCGTGTGGGTCAAGCTTTGGGGATAATTGCCAAAGTTGTAGAGGGTTTCTTCCATGACAACGCGGCCTTGGGGGGGGCCTTTGAGCGGGTCAAAGGCTTTCATCTGGGGGTCAAAGGCTGAGTGGCTGCTGGTAAAAATGTTTTCGGATAATTGGGAGGTGGAAGTGTAGAACGAATAGCCTGTGATGAGTAAGAAGAGGATCGCAAGGGGCCAGAGAGGGATGTTTTTGGGTTTGCTGGCGAGTTGAACATGGATGAGTTCTTGTAAGAAGAGGGCCAGGAGGATGAAGATCCATAGGCTGGCAAAGACCATGACGCGATCTCCGCTGTAGAACGGTGAAATCCATAGTTCTTTGAGGCAATAAGCAAGTGTAATGCCGGCCAAGACCAGGAAGGTTTTATGCTCTTCTTTTCTTCGCCAAATCAGGTAAGCAAGCCCAATAAAGAAGGTAGCCCATACATACCAAGGAATGCGGCCGATGAGATAGGCTTGGACATTATGCCAGGTCATGGCGACATTGCCGGTTCCAGGGAAGTAACTAAGTTTAGCAAATAAGGGAATCCAATAGTAAGCGTTTAAGACAACGGCTAAGGCGATAAAGAAGGCAAGGGTTTTCCAGTGTTTGAGGGCTTGAGGATAATAGTAAATCGTAACGGTTGCAAAGAGGATTGCCGCGTAAAGAATCGTAAAGGGGTGTACAATGAATACAGTAAAGAGGAGAGCCCAGAAAAGGCTTTTTTTGTGTCCTGTTTTGAGCAGTTCAATATAATAGGTAAGGCTTAATAGTAAGAATCCAATGGTGCTCATGTAGTGCCAGAATCCGACCATGACCGTTTCCTCAAAGCCGCCTGCTTGCCAGCTGCCGGGGAATAACACGAGTAAAACAAAAGCAATGACGGCCGCAATGTCATGGTTGTTTTTCTTGAGGAGCCAATACGCGCCAATGCCGGGAAGGAATAAGCTCAATACAATAAAGAGTTTAAAGATCCGATCCAAGCCAAAGATATAGCCAAGCATGGCAATTAAAAAGTCTAAAGGTGGATAGTACGTCTGAGAGCTGGGCAGGCCTCCTGCTTGATGAGGGCACCAGTTATTGGGCACATTGGAAGAGGCTTGTTCAATGCACCAGATGCGTACGTAGTGGCAGGGCAGGTCCACATTCATAGGAATGCCGGGCGCAAATAAGGGTTTAATCAGGAAAAGGCCTAGAAGGACAGTAAGGGCGAGAACACCATAGAGGATATGGTTTTTCTTGATCTGCATGCTGGGGAGATCGAGAAACGATATTTAAAGGTGTTGTTTAGATGAGCTGTTAGGTTAAAGGGGTATAGTTTTATAAAGTTTGTTTGTTCTCGTTTTGTTTGTGAGAGCTAAACGAGGGCATCCTACTATCCAAAATTTAAGATTGAAAGAGCTCGTTAGAATTGTTAATTCTAATCGTTCTTTTTATGAAGATTTTGTTCGATATTTAAGGAGTACGGGCTACTGTGATGTTAGAGCTTTCATAAGAGAAAAATCCAATATTAAGGCTGTTGAAGTTATAGAAAAGTATCTTTCTCATCCCCGTACAACTAAATTATATAATGGTGTGGCTAAGGCGTTTCCTGATTCAAATGCACAGTGGTTTTTTCTTGCTTGGATGCTAAGAGATGCTCCAACTCAAAGATTAGCTCCTCTACTTAATTATTTTTCAGGGCGTACATTAGTTGAACGTAAAGCCAATCTCTTAAATGAGTTGAGAAAATTTATCAAGCCGTTACTTCCAAATGCTAAAAGTTGGTCTTGGCCTGTTATTGCAGAAGTAATGCTTACTAGACTGGAAGGAAGTCGTCGAGCATTAAAAGGTAATATTTTTGACAACGTAGTGAGAGAAGCCATTAAAGACTTGCTATTTAAAAGAAAAATTCCTTTAAATGTGAGCGATAAGCAAGTAAAAATTATGGGAGAAACCTACGATGTAGAAGTTGTAGGCCGTAGCGGGAAATTGTTATTTCCTGTGAAAACTAGAGAAACTATGGGTGGGGGTCACGCTTTGCTCTTTACTAGAGACATACATAAAGCCATTAGCGTAGCTCAAAAGAATGGCTATGTTTGTATCCCCATAATAATTGCGGAGAGTTGGTCTGGAGACTTATCTTCTTTAAACTGCAAATATTACATTCATATTAACTTAAATCCTAATCAATTAGTCCGTGTTAAACCTATATTAATGAGAGAGCTTAATAAACTCTCGGATGTTTTTTTGAGCATTCAATGA
>CAYOJS010000111.1:0-5261 GCA_964404345.1 uncultured Methanosarcinales archaeon | reverse complement strand
AAGGGAGTCCCAATTTATAAAGGAAGCGGTGGTTCAAGTTAGATCCTTACCAACATAGTAGAATTTAAGGAATTCTATGTGTACAAGCAAGCCGTTTGAGCTGAAGCAATAATTGCCACCACTCGCGATATTGCCACCTTGCGAGACCAATTGATAGCACGTAATTTGAGTGGTCGGGTTATACTCACGACGAGTCACCTTAAAATTTTGTTCTTTTATTATTTTTAACATACTTTGTTTTTGCGACCAGTCAGGGTTTCCTTCAGGGGGCACGTCACAAGCATAAGTGAAGATACAGAGGGTAGAGTCCGGATCTTTACGGCAGTCATGAGTTTTAAAAACAGATTGTACTTCAGACTCTTCATTGAGTCTAACAAACTCCACTTTGCAAGTCCAACTCTTATTATTATATTCTTGTATCAGTAAAATATCCTCCCTCGCATCTGTGTAATCGAGCTTCATAATTTTCAGATAATCAACAACACCTTCTTTAAGTTTAACTTCTGCATCGTAAGAATAAGCACCAACGTGCATATCGCTGGGGTCAGACCAGTTCAAGCGATAGTTTTCAATTTTAGTCTGAAGTTTGCTCATAAATTCGTTTGTCAAATCGTCTGCGACATCCGACTTTAGAGCTAGGGTAGTCTCGATCGGAATGCCCACTGGAGGAAGCACTCGAGTTTTCATAGATAAATTAAAGTAGGAGTCCCACATGAAACTAGGAATATTTGGGTTTAAGTTATAGTTAGTGACATCTTTAAAATCTTCTAAGGGTTCGTGGACTTCAACAAGGACGCCGTTGATATCAAAACAGTAGATTGTGCCGCTATCCAAAAATCTAGGGTTGTAATATGAAAGGGAGGTTGTCGATATGGGGCTTATCAATTTATAACAGGAAGCAGTGTCTCGACCAATGTAAGCCTGAGGAAGGTTATTTATGCCTGCTTGTTTGACTTCATAGGTAACATTGCCATCCTTATAATTTGCAGGGTTATGCAGTTCATTAAGTAAGCGGCGTTTCCGTTCAGAGTCAAGGTTGAAATTAGTGGAGTCGCATGAATAGGGCAGTGCTTGACAGAGAACATGATTACGTTCTTTTAAGCAATCGGCATTAAGATACTCTCCACCTAGATCTGCGTCAAAGATAGATTGCGGTCGGTAGCTTTCACAGTGACACTTCAGCCATGTATCTCCTAGTAATTCTTGTTCGCAAGTATGCTTCTCATAAGAACTTTTCGCCACGACACCAACTTTCAAATAGTTTATTTTGCCTTGTTTCATAGAAATAGCGTCAACCTCAATTAACTCTCGGACAACTGCAGGATTGAAATAATCGCTGCGGTTATAGAAGGTGTAGGTTAAGTTTAAAGTATAACTAGGAACTTCCATAGTCATTTTCTTCAGGAATTCAGCATGGAGGGGTGTTTGCGGCGGTGGTAGTGCCATTCTTGGAACTTTAGGAGAATGAGTATTTGTTTCAATACGTGTTTGACAGCCCAGTAATAATAGAACAGCCAGAATGACAAAAATGCAAATGCGCATAAATGCCATATCATATCGAAATTTAAAAAGTTTTTTATCAAGCATTCTTTTCTATATAGAATAATATAACCAGAGCACCACACCAGTATACAAATTCCCGGAAAAATAGAAACATTTATATACTAGGGGTACTAATATACGCAAAGATCACAATGGTGGATAACCAATGGTCATACTGTACGATCAATACAACCTTCCCGAAGACATATTCGAGATCACATTCGCAACCAAGCAACAAGTCATCGTGGCGCGGCTGCTGGTCGAAGAGATGAAGCGCAAAGATGGCGAAATCGGCAAAACCGAGATGTCCCTCTTCGCCACGGCCCTCCACGACGGCACCTTAGTCGAGTTGCCTCACGAAAACAAATTCATCAAGTCCAAAACGGAAAAGTTGTCGTACAACAAGCGACAATTTTACGATCGAATCCTCACCCCCATGAAAACCATGGGGTTGATTGACTACGATTTGTATAAAAAAACGTACAAGTTAAGTGAAAAATTCAACAAGAACATGATGCGCATCGGGTTGATGTGGCTCCAAGAGCTTCGAAGACCCCCGCAAGAGTTCCGGTTGAAAAAATAAAATCCCATCTATTCACAAGGAATGGATGCAGTACATCATGGTCAAAGCTCCCGGCTTTATACCCTCCCCCCTCTGAACTTCGTAAGTTCTCTAGCCGGGTGCTTTTACATTTTTTCATTCATTGGATCACATGGATAACACGGGAAAAAGAGCGTGAGAACATGAAAGACAGCAAAACCAGCGAACTAGCGGCGCCCGAATTACAGGCGCCACAGAACATAGAGCAGCAAGAAAAGATTGAAGTCGTCCTCTTCGACTATGAAGATGATGAATGTGCGTTCACTCTATCGTTTGAGTTCGTCTACACCTACAACCACAAGCTACAACAAGGCTTTGTCGAAATTCGCTAGAACCGGAGCGAAGATGGAGCAGGACTTATTATTCACTGCATCCAAATGGGAGATCCTCAAGCTGGTCACAGCTCAGGAGCGTTCCCCAATCGAATTAGCTCAACTTCTTCATACCTCAGTTGCAAACGTCAGTCAGCAGTTAAAATTGTTAGAAACAGCCGGTTTGATCAAAAAGCAACGAGTTAAAAACGTCGCCAAAGGCCTTCCTCGTCTATTATATTCCTTAGCAAACGATTGTTCTTATCTCATCACGGCCGCAAAGGACTTCACAGGAAAAAAGCTCGTTCCTCTCTCGGCCTACAACAAGATCATATTAAAAATATGGTTTCTGGACAATCCAGAGCAACGCTATCCCTTGGAAAAGGCCTTTTGGAACATGGAGCCTTACTGGGAAAAGATTGACGGCTTGTTCCTCGACCAATACATGAGCACCGATGACTTGCATCTCATGGTGATTTCTAAGTCCAAACAAGTCGGCAGCCTATGCCCTTTGATCTCAACATCCGAAGGCAAGTCCTGCAAAACAAACTTCCATGTCTTCAGTCCGGAAGACTGGAAAAAAGAACTAACCAAGAGGGAAGCGAAGGATTTCTATGCGTTGTACGATCCGCATAAATTCGTAAAATCTCAATAAAAGTATCCCATCTTTCGCTCTTTCGTCTTTCGTTCTTGTTGAGCCAAGAGAGGAAGATGAGGGTCTTCGATTTTAAGAAGTTTAACAATGGAATAACCTGCTTCTAGAAGAGCTCCAATTTTAATGGGGTTTCCAGTAAAGGTTTGGATCGTGGAGCTTAACTGCAGGTCTTTTAGTGCCTCAATTTCTGCTTTATAGTTTCTGTAATCGCTCTTAAGCCCCAATCTTCGAAAGGCTTCTACTGTATCGCAGTTTTTTTGTCGTTGGATTTCCATGGCTTGTATCTTTCTTTTTAGCCCGATTCCTCTTCCTTCCTGGTAAGAATAGACAATGACGCCATGGCCATTCTCCTTAATGAGTCGAAGGGTTTCTTTCAGTTGCTGGGCACAGTCGCAGTGGAAGGAATGAAAGGCCTCTCCGAAAAGGCAGGCCGAATGAATCCGGACGATAGGTGTGTTCTCAGATAGGTTTCCTTGGGAAAAGCTAATGCAGTCTCCATAGGGAGTCTCATGATAACAGACTTTAAAGTTGCCAAATTCGGTTTTCAAGATCGTTGAAGATACGACTGTCTTGCGCTTGGATTCTTTAGGAGCTGTCAAAGTGAGGGCCTCTTGGAGCAGGGGATGATTCAGCATGGTGTCAACCTCAATTTTTTGTTACCGTATAATGATATCTACCCCATATGAGATAGTTTATAATATAAAATATTATGCTAAATATTTTACAATAATAAAGTTTATAAATAATATAACATTATAAATGTAAAAATGGACAGATTAGACGAAAAAATCCTCTTAGAGCTCATAAAGAACGCCCGCACTCCACTCACAGCCCTATCCAAGAAAGTACAAGCCTCAAGGGAAGTAGTGACCTATAGGATAAAAAAATTGCAAAAAGAAGGCATCATACGAGATTTTATTACAAACATAAATGTAGAAGCCCTGGGTTTCATTGGTGCAGCCGTATTCATAAGTATCCAAAGCAGTAGAGAAGAAGAGTTCAGAAACTTTCTCAACCAGTGCGGCTTTGTCTCTTGGGTTGCAGAGCACTCTGGAATCTGGAATTTCGGGATGTCCATTTATGGCAAAAGTAATGAAGAAATAGACGAGCGATTTAATAAAATGTATCGTTCATTCAAAGATATCATCATCTCCCACCGTTTTACCTTGCATAAGAAAACAGTTTTCTTTTATGAAAAATACTTAGGATTTAATCCAAATAACCCAATAAAGACCAAAAAATCAGAGGTCAAGATTGACAGCAAAGATAAGCAGCTCCTAAAAGAACTCTCAAAAAACGCAAGGATCGAAAGCATCGAGTTGGTTAATCGAGTGAGTTTAACAGCTCCAGCCATAAGCCAGCGGATAAAAAAGCTAGAAAAGGCAGGTATAATAGAGAAATACACTGTTTTTTTAGATATCTCTAAATTAAAGATGTTTCATTACAGTGTATTCATTCGTAACAAAGATGCCAGTATAAGGGACAAATTGCTTTCCTATCTTTACAATCATCCTCAAGTAACCTTTGTGGCTGAATACATAGGAAACCCATTTTTAGAGTTTGGAGTGATCGTGAAAGATCCTTACCTTTTAAGAGGAATAACCCGGGAAATTGAAGAGGCTTTCCCCGCCAATCGCATGATGGAATTCTCCTTAATCCAAAATGAGTTCGTATCCACCGGCCCTCCTGCGTGTGTTTTTGAGTGAGTTCCCACCAAAACCTTTATATATTAATACCATATTAATACCATATTATGGTCCAAGCCATCATCGATATTGACGAGCGAACCAATCGCCTGTTGAACATGGTCAAGGCAAAGTACGATTTAAGAGATAAAAGTCAGGCGATTGAAATAATGGCAGAAGAGTATGAGGAACACCTTCTCGAGCCTGCTTTAAGGCCAGAATACATAGAAAAAGCAAAGAAGATTATGAAGAAAAAACCTGTAAAAATAGGCAGCTTGGACGATTTTCGAAAAAGGTATGGGTTGAGGTGAGATGTATTCGGTCCAGACACGGCCGGATTTAGACAAGATCTTTCTCAAATTAAGCAAGAAAAACCCAAAGCAATTGGAGATCATCTATAAGAAAGTGGAGGAAATCGTCCAAAATCCGCATCGGTACAAGAACCTAAGAGCGCCTTTAAATCATTG
>CAYOJS010000110.1:0-5356 GCA_964404345.1 uncultured Methanosarcinales archaeon | reverse complement strand
CTCAAAAGCGCGGATCAGGATCATCCCAACTTCATATTTGAAGGATTGTACACTTCCATTGTTGAACTTCTCCATGCACTCGCTATGAAATCAGGAATAAAAATAGACAATCATATATGCTTAGCTTATTACCTAGGGGAAATGATCGGAAGAAAAGACTTGTTTCGCACGTTCAACGACCTCCGATATAAAAGGAATTCTCTTGTGTACTATGGAAAAATCATGAAAGAAGAAGCTGCCGAGCAAAGCGTAGCCAAAGCACGTGCCTTACTCGCAGAAATAGGAAAACTGATCGAATCAAGTAGACAAAGCATTTAAACATGCCCCTGTTCTTGTCATCTATGAAAAACCTTCCTTTTGTCAGCATCATCATCCCCGTATACAATGCTCGGGAAACCATTCAAGCCCTTGCTGAATCCTTGAAGCATTTAGATTACCCTAGAGGACAGTATGAAGTGCTATTTGTTCTGGATGCTGCCTGCGGGAAAGAAGAAGAAAAGATCCTCAAAAAGTACCCTTTTCGCGTTATACGCAACACCAAACGAGGCAGCGCCGCGAATCGCAACTTAGGTGTTCGGAAGGCCAGCAAAAAAGCTGCTTATTATGCGTTTACTGACTCGGACTGTTATGCAGACAAAAAATGGCTAAAAGAATTAGTGCAGGGCATTGAAGAAGCTCCTTCCGATATTGTCTGCGTTGGCGGCGTTAACATCACTCCCCCTTCCGAACGTTTTGGAAACTTGATTGGCACCCTGCAGCAAACCACCCTCGGCGGCGGCGTATCTGGACAAACGGCACAGAAAGGACAGCGACGAACTGTGGCTTCGTTGCCGAATTGCAATGCACTGTATAAGAAAAAAGCCTGGCAACTGGAAAAACAAGACGAGACCTTCATGGTTGGGCAAGATGGCGAGTTTAACTATCGATTGTCAAAACGAGGATATAAGTTCTTACTCATTCCAACGGCCAAGATCTGGCACCATAGAGAACACTTCAGCCATACCACCACGCGCAATGCACTCTGGAATTTCTTTTACCAGATGTATCGCTATGGGAAAGCGACGGCCGAGATTGCGAAGAAACACCCCGGCATCTTACTGGTACGATGGTATGCCTTGCCGCCCATTGCTCTAATAATGGGCAGCTTATTGACTTTGATTTCATGGCTGACACGTGTTTTAGACTATGTTTTTATCCCCCTTTTTATCTTAGGATTGTTCTTCTATATTCTTGTACTGGTTTTAACCACCTGTGAAGCCCTGATCCTTACTGGAAGGATGATGGCATTGATATCTCCTATTCTACTTGTAGGACACCATATGTTTTATGGGGTTGGTTTCTTGAGAGGAATGCTTAATCGAAAGAGATAAACAAGATTAATAAAGCTACTTAAATACAGGTAAACATGCAATATAAAAAACTGCACCCTAACCAGATTATTACGCTCAATGATTACCCTGTTCATAACGAATAAATCTTAAAGCTCTACTTTAGAATATTCCACCAAGGGCATAGCAAGATCGTACCCCCTGTCCAGTCATCCACAAATCTACAGTGGTTCCACAACTTATTTATAAAGGATATAAAGATAAAGCAAAAAAATACAACCGCCTTCTTTCCCAATTTATCAAAACACACCCCAAAGCAGAGTACTTTTTAATTGATGGAAGCCATAAAACAACTGCGGCTACCTTATCCCATAAACCCATCCATGTTATGATTTTTCGAACCAGTCGGGACATCAAAAAAGCGAAAAAGCTTGTGGAGCAAGGAGAAATTATCAGCTTAACAACTGGCGGCAGATCCATACAAGACATTCTTAAATCATTAAAAAAACATTTCTTAAAAACAATGACTTTCCAAACCGTAGAAGAGAAAACAGAAAAAATGGTGCAAAAAAAGGATATACCCAGATATATGATCCACAACTATAAAAATAATAAATAAGCTGTTCTGCTGGTAGGACACCATGTGGCTTATGGAATTGGATTCCTTAGGGGTCTATTTAAGACTTACTCAAAGTATTAAAAGTTGTTTTCTTCTCTATTCTTTATGCCCATCCAAAAAGTGATTCTTGCCAAACCCCGAGGATTTTGCGCCGGTGTAGACCGGGCCATACAAGTCGTGGAAGAATGCTTAGAAATTTTTGGAAAGCCAGTTTATGTCAAGCATGAAATTGTCCATAATAAATATGTGGTTGAACGACTTACCCAAAAAGGGGCTATTACGGTAGAGAACGTATCTGAAATACCTTCTGGAGCGGTTGCTGTCTTTTCAGCTCATGGATCCCCCCCAGAACATTACAAGCAGGCAAAAGAGAAAGGCATTCGCATCATAGACGCCACGTGCCCCCTTGTCACCCGCGTGCATATTGAAGTTCACCGCTTTGCCCAGGAAGGCTACCAAATCATCTATATCGGACACAAGGGACATGCTGAAGCCTTAGGTATTTTGGGTGAACTTCCCCAGCGCATTGCTCTTGTTGAAACGGTTGAAGATGTAGAAAAACTGGAAATTGGCAATCCTGCCAAACTGGTTTATTTAACACAAACCACTCTAAGTGTAGATGACACAAAACACGTGATTGCTGCGATCAATAAAAAATACCCTCAAACCAGCGATCCCCCAGGAGAAGACATCTGCTACGCCACCACCAACCGCCAAGCTGCGGTAAAAGAACTCGCTAAATACGCGCAACTGATCCTTGTCATCGGATCTAAAAGCTCCTCCAACTCAAACCGCCTCGTTGAGACCGCACGAATCGCAGGGGTCAAGGCCTATCTTATCGATGATATAAATGGATTCGATCCTGCCTGGCTAAAAGATGTTTCTATTGTAGGACTCACTTCGGGCGCTAGCGCACCTGACTATCTCGTACAAGAACTGGCTGAGCACTTCGTGAAACAAGGTGCCCAAAAAGAAGAGCTAACGCTTTTAGAAGAAAAAGTGACTTTCAAACTACCACGTGAACTTTTGGCATTCAAAACAAAGGAAATGCACTCATGAAATACTTAGTCACAGGCGGAGCGGGATTCATTGGGAGCCATTTAATTCAGCGATTATTCGACGAAAAGCATGAAGTCATTTGCGTGGATAATCTGAATGACTACTATGACCCTACTTTGAAAAAAGCACGGCTGGAGCGATTCAAAGGTCGAATCAAATTCTATCAAATAGACATTGCCGATAAGGACAAACTAGAGATTGTCTTCAAAGAAAACAAGTTTGATAAGATCTGCCACCTCGCTGCGCAAGCGGGCGTGCGGTATTCATTGGAAAATCCCTTTGTGTATGCCGATGCGAACTATGTTGGAACGTTGAATGTACTGGAATTTGCCAAGCGATATGACGTTAAAGACATTGTCTTTGCTTCCACATCTTCCATCTACGGCCTCAACGAAGAGACGCCCTTCTCGGAAGACGACCGCGTAGACACACCGATCAGCATCTACTCTGCCAGCAAACGGGCCTGTGAATTGCTTGCATTCAGCTACCACCACCTATTCAAGTTGAACGTGACCTGCTTGCGGTTCTTTACTGTTTACGGAACTTATGGACGACCTGACATGGCCTTGTTCAAGTTTACTAAAGCCCTTCTAGCTGGAGAACCTATTGACGTGTACAACCACGGTGATATGAAACGTGATTTTACGTATGTTACAGACATTGTGGATGGATTTTACCGAGCGACCCAGAGACCGCTTGGATTCCAGATCATCAACCTAGGCTGCGGAAGCCCTGTACAACTTATGGATTTTATTCACACTATTGAAAAAGAACTCGGCAAAAAAGCACAGATCAACTATCTATCCATGCAACCCGGAGATGTAGCAGCTACAGCTGCCGACATAACCAAAGCCAAGAAACTGCTGGGATGGGAGCCACAAGTTAACGTTCCTGAAGGTGTAAAGATGTTTATCGCATGGTACAAGGAGTACTACAAAAAATAGACGACGCTATCCTTCTCTATCTTTCCCATTGTCAAACGCTGCTAAAAATCTCTCCAACGGAAGGACAGCCGTACCCATTCCGTTTGTTTCCTCACAAAGCTTGATAAAACTTGGACGGTCTCTAGCCGCTGCTCCTAATTTTTTGACTAGAGACTCTGCCGCTATCTCGCCAGGGTCTAAAGGGCTTGACCAGCTCTTGGGGAGTAGGAATCCAGTATGAGCAAAAAGCCTTCCATCTGATGCTAAAAGAGTCCATGGTTCCATTGAGTAGCGGGGCTGTTGCTGCAGATATACTGCGTTGTTTATATAAGGCATTATTCTTTCCAAATCCCTCACATCAGGAACATGGTACGTCTCTCCTGTAAAAATGTTCCTGCGCGCCGCCAATTCCATTACTATGTCTGATTTTTCTACGATCACGTGAACGCAGCGCGTCTCTGCTGGAATAGCTACTCTCAATGGATAAAAGCTTCTCTCTAACATGCTTATGTATGGCTGTGCTGGACCCTCTACAATACTATCTTGATAATGCGTGCGTCTAACGCTATTAACAGCTGCTGTAGAAGAAGCAAATACGTTGTGATTGTTTGTTAATCTGGCGATACGCTCATCCACGCAGACCTCCCACTCTCTCCTGTCTGGAGAGCCTCGTATTTTTTCATGTCCAACCGATGATAAAGGAACATTCATTCTTTGTCCGATTGCTTCATCGAAATACATCTTTCCCACTACCCAGCCACTGCAGTGCCCCTCTGTTCTTCGGAAAAGACGCTCCAGCTCGTCATCTGAAACCAACGGTATCAACGGCTTAACATATACAAAGGTAGGTATTCCTGCCTCATACAAACGTCGAATAGTCTCTATTCTCCTTTCCGGCGAAGGAGCCTTCGGCTCCAATACCGCTGCTGCTTCCAAGCCAGACATTGAGATAAAGGCCACTAAGTTTCTTTGCGTTCCACGAATCCAATATCGCAATCCCTCCGCCATCTCTTTTCCTATACTCGCCAGTTCATCTATTGTTCTCTCAGACAAAGCCATGCGCGTAGCAAACGAGATATCCCTCCTAAGCTTTGAAAGCTGACGTACCAGCTCCACTGCCATCGGTTGATGAGTAAAAATTTCTGTATCACAACCCAACTGAACCAAGTCAAACCGATTGGCAATGGCTTCTAACCCTTCAAAGACCTTTTGTGGCCCTTGCGCTGGAAACCCGACAAACTCAGGACTATAAGTATAACAAAACGCACACTCAATCGGACAGGTACCCCCTGTGGATGCCACGACGGCACCCTTTTCTATCGAGTATGGATTCATTCAGATAGGAAGGAAAGGCCATTTTTAAATATGATTCCTCCGGCTCTGTCCGGAATGGGTCGAATCTGTATACTGTTTCTTTATAGCTTAGA
>CAYOJS010000109.1:0-5363 GCA_964404345.1 uncultured Methanosarcinales archaeon | reverse complement strand
TAAGATTAATCTTATATTTAAAGTTTATGGATTTTGAGTCGCGGATCGTATCAAGATAAATATAGAACAGGCTTTCCGTTCTTAAACATACGAATCTCAAATTCTTTAAGAATGCTCTTATCGTCTGCAAAGGATATGGAACCTCCTATCCCAAGGTAATTCTTCAACGACAAGATTTTTGAGATGACACACTTTGGATCCAAACCACAAACACCTACGCCCCAATCGTACAGATTTAAAGCGTCGTAGCCGACATACACATAATAATTTGGATCGGATCCATATTTTGTCTTGAACTCTGTAATGAATTGCTGCACTTCTGGACTAAACGTATCTACCTTCGGATAAACATAGATCACTCCATCCGCAAACCCTCCTGCCGCATCCAAGAAAGCAGGATCTTCCAACTCGAACTGACCAAAAATAGGAAGCTCAGGATAGAGCTGTCTGAACTGCTTAACAATCCGAGCATTCTGGAAATTTAACGCGACAATATAAACACCCTCTGCACCGGACTGTTTGATCTTAAGAATGGAAGTCCTGAAATCAGTGTCTTCCAGGTTGAATTTCTCATCGAAAACAATCTCACCGCCTAGTTCTTTGAAATGTTTGACGAAGCCGTTTCCATGCTCAACAGCCCACTCCTCATTCCAAACGAAGACTGCCATTTTCTTAATCTTTAACCCATCATAGATGAACCCCGCCAAAACTTCATTCTCTTGATACGTCGATGTCGAGAGTCCAGGAATACCAAACTCCCCCGAATTAGCAATAAAAGAAGGGGTTGCACCGCTTGTATGCATAAATGCCACTCCTTCCCGGTTGAGATAACCCGAAACTGCCTGGTAAGGAGGCGCACATAAAGGCCCTATAACGAACTTAACCTTGTCGATGGTAACGAATTTTTGTGCTGCACTAAGAGCAGCTGCTGTATCGATGCATTTATCATCTTCATAAATCAATTGATATTTGTTGTCCAAGTGCTCATTCGCGAGATCAATGCCTTTCTGAATGTGCTGACCCAGCTCGGCTGCATTGCCTGTCAACGGAGCCAGAACACCTACCTTTACTTTTCCGGAATCCGTTTGCTGGCATGCTCCTAGAAAAAGTGTCAAACATGCCAGAAGAACCCACTTTCTCATGCGCTTTCGTTAACCTATAAGTATATAAATCTTTGCTACTACGCTTTGTAGTAGTATGGATCCTATATCTACTTTACAAGGTGTCGGACTCACAGAAAAAGAAGCTGCAACCTATCTCGCTCTTGTCCAAGAAGGAGAGAGTAAAACCGGCAAACTTTGCCAGAAAACAAACATCCCTAGTTCCCATATTTATCTTGTCCTTAACCAGCTGCTCGAAAAAGGACTCATCCATTATAAATTAGTTAATAATATTCGATTGTATCGAGTTGCTGAGCCCGACACCCTGAGCCAACTCTTTGCGGAAAAAGAGAAAAATATACGAGAGGAAAAAACCGCTTTATTCCAACTTATCACCGCCCTTAAAAAAACACCCCAGACTGTCAACCACTTAAACGACTTCAAATACTACAATGGGTTTCGAGGCATCCGAAGCCTCTACACCGAACTGATCCAAAACTGGAAACGAGGGCAGGAACTCTGCATCGCCTCCTCTCCTTTGGAAAGCTTCAAGACCCTTGAAGGCTTTTTCACGAACACCATGCATAAGCAGCGTGTCAAAGACCGAGTCAAGTTTCGCATCATCATCAACCAAGACAGTAGAAGATACGGTCTGAAACGATCCAAACTATCCCTCTCTAAAGTACGCTATCTTAACCTTAAAACAAAAACAGAATTTGGAACCATCGGACCCTACTTCTTCTTGACTACCTATAACATAGAACCTTATGGACTGCTGATCAAGGACCCTACCTTTGCCAAAGACTACAAAGTCTTCTTTGAATACTTATGGAACCAAGCTAAACCCTAACCGTCCTTCTTTAACAAGTAACCGAACAACAACAAAATAACGCTCTGCATGAGCACCATGCCCAAGATGATCTCAAAACCCTTCAAGAACAGGCTCTCTGGATAGAGCTGGATGAGTAACGAGGTGGCTGGAAAGGCGTAATTGCCCATCGGGAATAAAATCCAATGGAAGACTGTGAAGAACTGCGTGAAAAAGAAACTGCTGATAAATGAGAGAAAGAGCAAACCCATGGAAATGAGCCCTGACCATTCCATGCCTTCTCCTAACTCTTTCAGGCGCTTCTTCTTGATATCCCATCCGATCAAAGCTAAGGCGCCCACCAAGATCAAGCCATACAAAACCCGGAAAAAATCAATTAGGTGCTTTACATCACTCAAGTGTGAGTTTTCAGCCTCACTCAACTGCTCCTTCAACAACTCTGGAAGAGCATAATCAAACGCCTTCTTCGACAAGAAACTCAAGATCAACGGATGAAAAATATGCACGGTCCCGTTCCCTAAATGGCTGTAAACTCCCCCTTCAAAAGCCTGATCATAAAAAGAATCCTTGGAATAAAGGGAGAAAAAAGCCGTCAACCAAACCCCCACGACCACTAAAACGACTAAAACCAAGGTTTTACGATCCTTCATCCCCCTTCTTAAAACCCCTATCTTTATAAATTCAATCTTCTTAGAAGTCAATATGAAAAAGCTTTACCGAAGCAAAAAACGCATGCTCCTAGGTGTCTGTGGAGGCATTGCCGAATACCTTAAAGTTGACCCTACCGTGGTACGCATTGCCTGGGTTTTGTTAACCCTTCTAACTGGGGTTTTATTTGGTATTGTTGCCTACTTTATCTGCGCCCTTGTTATGCCGGAGAAATAGGAGAACGTTTAAAAGACCCCTTTCTTAACTTATAGCATGCAAAATTCACCCCGGAGAAGGCTGTGGAAATCAGCCGAACCCTGAATAAACCCCTTTACGGGGCTAATCCATTCTGGCTTGCAACCAACGCCACGTATGAAGAGAAAGACGGCGAACCTGTACTTTATGTTTACGACCGCATTGATCAAGAAACATACCACCTCTTCGCCCCCCAAAGAAAGGAACACATCACCCTTCCTTTTATCGAGATTGCCAGCGATGAAGACATTCTTCAACTGGAGAAAAGCGGCGTCCACATCACCAAGAAACACAAGATCGGAACGGAATATACCTATCGAGCGAAAGACCTTATTGAGATGAAAGGAAAACCCTTTGCTGCCTTCCGAAAATCGGTCCATTACTTTCAAAAAAACTATGACTACCGCATTCTACCTGAATACCCTGAAGAAAAAACTATTGTTTTCATCCGAACATGGGCAGCCACTAAGGACCTTACCAACTACAGCAAATTAGCCAAGGGCATTTTTGAATGGGACCTCGATGACTGCATCCACTACGTTTCCCTTACCAAAAAAATACCCCATAAGAGCATCTTCGTAGAAATTGACGGTGAACTCGCCGGATTCTGCATGACCTGCCCCTCCCTACCCGCGCTCTTTGTTGGACTACAGCAAAAAGTGAATGTAAGGTACAAAGGACTCAGTCGGTTCCTATACCACGAAAAAGCAAAACTTTATCCGGAAACTCCTTTTTTTACGATTGGCCAAGCCGCTGATACCCTGGGCCTGGAACGATTCAAAGAAGAAATGCACCCTGCCAGAAAAATCGATGTTTATTTTTTGAAATTGGAAATCTAACCCGTATACAGGTTTCCTGAGGACTTCTGCTCACGATCCAACTGGCTATCGATCTTGTTTATTCTAGGGCGGTTGTTTTCCTGGTCTCTGCGCATGGTGATTTGAAGATCGCCTAAGAAATGATTCATGCCATTTGCAATGGTAAATGGGCCTTTCACAACACCTTCTATGGCCGGCTTTCCATCAAAAACGAGAATCTTGTCACTAAGGTAGTCTACGAACAATAGGTCGTGATCTACGATGATGGCTGATTTTTCCCTGAATTCTAGCAGGTCTCGGATTATTTTGCATAGCTGAAGGCGCTGTTCTACGTCCAGATAGGCGGATGGTTCGTCTAACAGGTAAAGATCTGCTTCTGTGCCAAGGCACTTTGCAATCATGACTCGCTGCAATTCTCCTCCAGAAAGCTCACTGAGGCGCTGCTCTTTCAATCCATCTATGTTAAGCGGGACAATGAGCTGATTCTCATACTTTGAAAAGACTTCTACAAGGAATTCATGCACCACGGCGCTTGTTGCTTCCAGATACTGGGGCTTGTAACTGACCCGAAGACCTTCCATGGAGGTTAAAATAGGGATTTCACCTGACACGATCTTCACGAACGTGGTCTTACCAATTCCGTTTTCCCCGACAATGCCCACGATTTCCTTGGAATGGATTTCTCCCTTTTCCGAAGAGAGCTTAAATGAACCCAATTTGTGGTCAAACGAATCCCACCAGGCCAGGACTTGACGTTGCGAACCGGATGTCTGCGGGCGAGTGAAGAACTTGATCTCTTGACTGCGAAAACGCGTGTTTTCCTCTCTTAGATAGCCTTCCAAGTAGCTGTTCATGCCGGCCTTTGCGGCCTTGATGCCTGAAACAATACCATATGCACCTTCCTCTCCGTACATCACATGGATCTGATCGGCAAGATAATCTAAGATGATGATGTCGTGCTCCACCACTAAGACGGCTGTATCAGGTGTGGCAAGGCTTCTTATGAACCTTGAAACTTTGATGCGCTGTTTGATGTCTAAGTAGGAAGTAGGTTCGTCAAAGAAATATACATTTGCTTTTTTCAAGGCTGTAGCAGCGATGGCCACGCGCTGCAACTCTCCTCCTGAAACTTGATCCAGATTGTGATCCAAAATAAGATCCAAGTCTAACAATAGAATGAGCTTGCTTAACTCCCCTTTTTCATCTACGGATTTCAATAACTCCAAGACTTTCCCCTTAAACTGCTTCGGTATTGTATCGACTTGCTGCGGCTTATACGCCACTTTAATCTCGCCTTTCTTTTTTTTATCAAAAAAGTTATGCCCTGTCGTACCCTTGAAATACCCGATGAGCTCCTCATCGGTTGCTTCTTTATCCACCTTGCCCATGTTGGGCTTTAATAGGCCTGCCAGGACCTTTAACGCCGTACTCTTGCCAATTCCGTTCCTCCCCATGATGCCAGTCACCTTACCAAAGGTAGGCATGGGCAGATTGAACAAAGCAAAACCATTCGGAGGATAACGATGAATCGGATCCTCATTCAACGCCTCTGGAAGATTGATCAACTGCAACGCACCATACGGGCATTTTTTCACATCAATCTTGCACGCGTCAATCACGAACTCCTCGTTCACCTTGACCTTGCCATCGGTGTCTTCCACAATACAAGCATTCCCAGCGCGATTGCTAGGACAAACCCGCATACACAAGTAG
>CAYOJS010000108.1:4913-5441 GCA_964404345.1 uncultured Methanosarcinales archaeon | reverse complement strand
TTCCTTTCAAAGATTGGAGGGATTATCAGTATGTTTTAGGGATCGAAACAGCAGGCGCTTTTCCTTTGGAAGAGACAAAACCCGATCGTCTGCACCTCGCATATGCTATACTAAGCGCTGCTTGTTTCGGAATTAATGCTGAAAGGACAACTACAATCACGGATTTATACAAAAAAATAGGAGAAGATGCAAGCCAAGTTCCTCTATTCCAAGAACCTGTAATTCCTATGAGTTGTGTTTTGGAAGAAATAGCGCGGGTTCTACAGATGGATTCCCAAACAGGTTCCGTTGTTTTAGTGCGATCAAAGAACTTAGTATATGGATTAGATAGATTATTAGATGCAGTTTTGAAAGATAAAATTATAGAACCAAGTGAAAAGGAAGAGGTTCTAGGTTACTTGAGAAACACTGTTTCTCCAGCAGAAGTAAAAGAGAACACCCCTTTGGCAATGGCCTTAAATGAAGTGGTCATTAGAAGAGTCAGAGATATCTATCAAGACCCGACACAACGAAGAAGAATTGATTCCT
>CAYOJS010000108.1:0-4903 GCA_964404345.1 uncultured Methanosarcinales archaeon | reverse complement strand
AGGATTGGACGAAAAAGTAAAGGACCACATATTAACTCTAGAAGAACTGGCTGAAATTGATTTTGACTTGAGTAAAGTTAGAGAGGACGATCCTATAAAAATGGCTTTGGAGTTGATCAAAGAGTTAAGATTCCATGGGATTGAGAACAAGCTAAGCGACTTAAACTTACCCAGTTGGGCAGAGGATGCTCTCTTATTGGTATACAAGTTAGAGTACATGAAGGCAAGTGATACAGAAACCAGGATCCGACTACTACGTGCCTATGACTCGATGGAAGGGAGTAAGGACATTCCTCCTTCAAAGAAGTATTTACTTCCAGAGCATCTAGGGCAGCGGGTGCATGAAAAAACAACAGATTGGACCAATGAAGTTGAAAGATCAAGAGCAGCAATAGAAGTAGAGATTGGAAGACAGTATACAGGAAGCTCACAGGACCTTACAGATTTAAGGGCAAGGGAGCAATATGATTTAGCGGCCATTTGTGAAAGAGCTCAATATTCCTTGTTGAAAGAGTGTTCGGAAGATATAGCCGATGTAGCGCTTGCACGCGGACATCTGTCGAGTTACAATCAATTTATGGGACGTATAAATCCAATGAAACTCGCAGATTTGCTTCGAGTCAAAAAAAGGCTCGATACCCTCGATAAAAGCTTGTTCAATGAATTAGTAATTGGGCATGTAAGAGATGAAACGGGGGGGTATATCAACCAAGAATGTGTATTGTTGGAAGAAAAACTAAGGGAAGATGGAGCTTTTGAAAAGTTTTCAGCGGAACCCTCATGTTATGATTCAGTTATAGGTCAATTAAATCAAATACCTGAAAACAAATATATGGGAAAGAAAAAGGTGTTACAATTAGAAAGGCCTTTCCGAGTGCTCGGAACACCGGAGCGAAGCGAAAGGGCGTATGTGTTAACGGAGATGTTTCTTGGTGTCTCAAGAGTCCATGGAATGGGAGATGATTGGGAAGGCTTAACTCGGGAAGCATTTAATGAACAATTCAGCAACGGAAGTTACTGTTTAGGGAATGCCTATTCCATTACTTCAGAGGGTACAATCCAGATCAATCCAGAAGGAACGTCTGAAGAAATACAGCGAAGAATGGGAGTGGCCGTTGCTGTTCTTGAAGGAGTATTGAAAGGGGACCAAAACACAAAGTTCCGCTTCGTAGAATAAAGTCTTCCCAAACCTTTTTATATCTCCACTTCAAAAGAGTGATATATGGGTTTAGAAATCATTCCAGTCGGCGGTTTTCAGGAGGTCGGTCGTAATTGCGTCGCCGTCAAAGTGGACGATGAGGTCGTTATTCTAGATATGGGTTTGATGATGGAGAAGTATGTTCAGCTCACATCTGAGGAATGGGAAGATGTAAAATTTCAAATGTCTGCTAAATTTTTAATTGAGCAGCAGGCAGCGCCGGACATTAATGTGTTAGGAGATTTAAAAGACAAAGTCAAAGGTATTTTGATCACGCACGCTCACTTGGATCATGTCGGTGCCGTTCCTTGGCTCGCGGGCAAATTCAAGTGCCCCGTCCACGCCACTCATTTCACGCATGAAGTGTTAAAGACGTTAGTGGAAGATGATCGGATGGATTTAAAGAACGAGATGATCGCGCATCAGATGGATGCCAAGTTCAAAGTTTCAGATAAAATATCCGCTGAGTTCATCAGCGTCACGCATTCCATTCCAGAAACAGTCATCATCGCAGTTCACACACCCCATGGTACAGTGGTTTACGCAAACGATTTCAAGTTTGACAACGCTCCTACTCTAGGGAAAAAGCCGAACTTCGCTCGTCTGAAACAAATTGCTCCAGTGAAAGTTCTCATCCTAGACTCATTATACGCGCATTACGCAGGCAAAACACCCAGCGAGAGCATTGCTCGGGAAATGCTCAGGGATGTTTTGCTGGGCACCGACAGTACGGGAAAGGCTGTCATCATCACAACTTTCGGCAGCCACATCGCTCGTCTAAACAGCATCATTCAGATTGGCCAGAAGTTAGACAGAAAGATCGTGTTCATCGGTCGCAGTTTGGCAAAGTATTGTGAAGCAGCGGAGCGCATGGGTTTTGTGCCGTTCAGTAAGCAGGTTCAATTCGTCAAGTATGGGAGCATGGCTCGTAAATTCTTTGAGCGCTTGAAAAAGCCAGAAGAGCATCTCTTGGTCGTGACAGGCCATCAGGGTGAACCCAACGCCATCTTAAGCCGGATGGTCTATCAAGGGTTGTACAAGTTCCGAGAGGAAGACCATGTAATTTTCTCGTGCAGGGTCATTCCAACGCCGACAAACATTGAAAACCGTAAAAAGCTGGATGCCGCGTTGAAAACAAAAAAGGTGCGCCTATTCACAGATGTTCACGTCTCCGGGCATGCCTACCGTGAAGACCATCGAGAGCTCATCAACCTTGTAAAGCCAGAGCATGTCATCCCCACCCACGGTGAACCCTTCATGTTGGAAGCCTTAAAAGCCCTAGCGTTGGAAATGAATTACAAAGAAGACAAGGTTCACCTGCTTCAGAATGGGGATCGGTTGAAAATTTATTAGGGCTGTTTGAGTTTTTGTAAGAATTCGACAACACAGGGTCGAGCGTGTTCCAGATCACTGTAATCTACAACTTGTAGATTTGGGATCTGTTCTGAGGTAATGCCTCGAACCATTGTTGATAGCTTTCCAGGCCAATACCCTTCTTGGTATAAAGCTAGAATAGGGATAGTGGGGAGGCCTAGTCGGGGTCTAAGGTATGCATGAGCAAACTCAACACCCGTACCCAAACTAGGAGTAGACATTTCGAAAACCGCTGCCGCGATATCTCCCTCTACAAATCGAATCGAATGATCGCGAACAAACCGTGTCCTCTCTATCCCTCGAGAAGGAAGAGTTCCCATGGCTTGTTCCAGGAAAAAGGCTGTTTCCTCGATACTCGCTCCAGATGTATGCTCAGAACAGACAGTAAATCCTTCTGTCTTTATTAGGTCAATAAAGAATCTATGGATATGGACCCTTTCGGTTCGATCGCGATTTCCTTGGATGGCTCCACCGTAAAAGATCTTCATGGTGAGAGAATTTGAATCTAATTTATATAATTTAAGGCTTCCCCAGGCTCCACAGCAACTTCGCATAGATCTTGAAGCTATTCGCCACTTCTTGGTTTTGGATGACGACCGAAAATGACTGTCCTTTGTTCAAGCCAAGAGTAACCGTATCTGCATAGACCTCAATCCATCCCGGCGTGTTCATTCCCTCAGGCATGTAGCGTACTTCACTCAACGGATAGCCAGCAGATTTTTCTCCAACAGGTTTGCGCGCAGACTCATTGTATAGATAGCGGCACTTGATTCCTTTTCCATATCGCCTTCGATGGAAGTCTTCAAAGTAGGCGAGTAGTCCTTGATAAGCAGTTGGCGAGATGCCAATGACCCACATCTCATCTCCTTTTTTCATGATCTTCAGCGTTCGTTCACGCGCCGTTTGGATGCCTCGAAGGCCATCATAGACTTGAGCCGTTTCAGCTGTGATGGCAGTTTCTTGTTTGCCCTCCAAAGTTTTAACCAAGTCTCGAAGGTTTTCTTCTTGATCATGGAGGTGTCGTTCTTTTTCTTGCAGGTACACTAACAATCGATGAGGATCCGCCGCTCGGAAATGCTTGGTTTTTTTCTTGAGAATGTGGCTGACAAGGCCTTTCTTAGCCAATCGGTCCAAAATGAGATAAATCTTAGATAAAGAAACGCCTGATTCTTCGGCAAGGGGAGTCGTCGTGGTCTCTCCCAACGCAACCAGTGCTAGGTACACCTTAATCTCTCCTTCAGTAAGGCCTAGTTGTCGTAAAGGTTCAAGGTCCATTGGGAGGGGAAAGCAAAGATATTTTATAACTTTATCCCCCTTAGGGGAAGAAAGTTTTTAAATACACCCTACCGTTTCAATAAGGAATGAAAAAAGTGTTGCTAGGATTAATTCTTCTTCTATTCATCATAAGTTGTTCAACAAATCAAGACGAAAACGTCATCAAGTGGGGTTTCATCGCTCCGCTGACAGGAAGCAGCAACATCTATGGCATTCCAGGTATAAACGCGGCCAGGATTGCGGTGGATGAAATCAACACAGCAGACGGAGTCAATGGGAAAAAGTTAGAATTGGTTGTTGAAGATGGAAGGTGTGATGGTGCAACTGCTGTAACAGCCGCTAAGAAATTGATCGATATCGATAAAGTAAAGATCATCTTTGGAGGGCATTGCAGTACAGAGAGTCTAGCCATTCTTCCAGTAAGCCGAGAAGCAGGCATTTTTCAGATTGCCAGCACCACGTCCAGTCCGGTGTATTCAGGCCAATACAAATATGCTTTGCGCACAACCGCCTCGACCAATCATTATGCCAAGATCCAAGCGAATGTGGCTTGGAAAAAAGGTTATCGCACCGTAGCCGTGTTGCAAGAGCAAAAAGACTTTCCTAAGGCGGTCGTGGATTCGTTCAGCAGTCGGTTTAAAGAGTTAGGTGGGATAATCCAAACAGTGGAAACCTTTTCCCCTGAAAGTGTAGATTTCAGAACAGAACTCTTAAAACTAAAAGAAGCAAACCCAGATGCGTTGCTCATCAGTACAGGGGGTACCGGCTCAACAGGACTTATCTTTAGACAGTTGAAAGAGTTCGCAATTGAAATGCCTGCAATGGGTAATTCCGTCACAATCAATCAAGCCGCGTGGAACCAGTCAGGTGGAAGCATGCCTTCAACCACGTGGGCTGTAACGCAGCATGTGGATATGGACGCCAGTCCCATAACAAAGCATTTCCATGAAGAGTACACAAAGCGTTATGGCGACTCTCCGATCGATTGGTCGTACACAGCCGAGTCCTACGATGCCATCAAGCTCTTCGCCGAGTTCTACACCAAGTGCGGCTATG
>CAYOJS010000107.1:1802-5608 GCA_964404345.1 uncultured Methanosarcinales archaeon | reverse complement strand
CATTGAAGTAAGTCATCAAGATTTATGCAAATTCATCGGTAAAAAGATCTCTATTCCCCAATTGGAACTGGACTTGCCCTATGCCAAGTGTGAATTGAAAGAGAAAGAAGGCGACTTGCTCAAAATTGAAGTGGCGGACACCAATCGTCCGGATCTATGGGGGCCGGAAGGCATTGCCCGCGAACTGAAAGGACACTATGGGTTACAGACAGGGCTTGCCAAGTTCAAGGTGAATTCATCTAAATATGTTCTTCAAATGGATAAAGCTGTTTTAGCTTATCGACCATACGTGGCTTGCGCGGTTGTCAAGAATTGCCGTGTCACGGACCAAGGCATCAAAGACATGATCCAATGGCAGGAAAAATTGACTGAAACCTTTGGCCACAGAAGAAGCGAAGTCAGCATCGGCATTTACGACCACGATAAAATTACTTGGCCCATCCGATTCGTCATGATGGACCCTGATAAGACCGCCTTTGTGCCTTTGGATTTCCGTGAAGCCATGTTCCTGCGACAGATTCTCAGCCGCCACCCCAAAGGACAGCAATATGGACATCTCTTAGAAGGACTGAAAAAATACCCCCTCTTTATTGACGCGGCGGACGAAATCTTATCCATGCCTCCTGTCATTAACAGCAACCACACCGGAAAGGTTACGCATGAAACGAAGAATCTGTTTATCGAAGCGACGGGGAAGACGTGGAAGACAGTTCATACTGCTTTAGCCATCTTAGCTGCGAACTTCCACGATCAAGGATGTTGCGTAGAAAGCGTTGTGATTCAGAATCCGAAGAAGCGCTGTGTGACTCCTGATTTTGCTCCACAAAAAATAACTGTTGCCCTGGACTATGTGAACCAACTCTCTGGCCTTGGATTGACAAAAGAACAGACGGTAAAACTCCTACGAAAAGCAAGGTATGATGCCAAAGCGCAAGGAAAGAATTTGCTGGTGCAGTACCCTGCCTACCGACAAGATCTGTTGCACCCTGCGGATGTGGTTGAAGACGTGCTGGTACAATATGGCTTTAATAACATCAAACCCGAACCCCCTCAACTGATCACGACGGGGAAACTGCAGCCGGTGGAGGAACTCTCCAAGCACGTAGCTGATATTTTGACTGGACTGGGTGGACAAGAAATCCTATCTTATACGCTTACGAACAAAGAATTCTTATATCAAAAGATGAACCTGGACGAGCAACCTAATATAGAGATTCATAACGCTGTCAGTAAGAACTGGAGCATCTTCAGAACGTGGATTTTGCCATCCGTCATGGAATTCTTGAACCGCAATAAGATGCGTGAATACCCCCAACAAGTGTTTGAGATTGGAGAAGTTGTTTTACCGGATGCCAAAGCCGAGACACGATCGGTGAATCCAACCCGGATTTGCTGGGCTCAGATCAGCAAAGACGCCGACTATACCCACGCCAAACAAGCCCTGGACTATCTATTTGGACAGTTGGGATTGGAGTATAACGTTGAAGAAACTGAGCACACTAGCTTTGTAAAAGGAAGAGTGGGGCGTGTGATTGTGAAAGGCAAAAAGGTTGCTTATATTGGAGAAGTTCATCCTCAAGTACTCGAGAATTGGGGGCTAGAAATGCCTGTGTGTGCGATTGAGTTGAACTTGACGGAATTACTTGAAATTCTCTAATTTTCAGCAAGGATATCCAACCATACCCCCTTTCTTATAAGCAATTTCAGACCCACATGGGTTCCTAGCAAATACTCTTTCTTTTTTATCAGAGGCATTCAACATGCTATCTGTTATCTCCAATCTTAAGGATGTCATTTTTTGATAGTTGGGGCGAATTGAGGTATTAGCATATATTTCTACACTATAATTTCCAGCTATTCTTGGTAGAATTATCATATGCGTACCGTTGCTTTTCATACTAAACATTAATATTTTATAGATTATTTCCCCTCCATTAATAGGAAATACTTGGGTGGGTTTACTTATGATTATTTTTTTGGTGAAAAACTCTTCGCTATGTAATTTTTCAGAATTTATCTCGTATAGTATTGAGTAATTTGCTTCTAATCCTTTGCTAACATTCTTAATATTGATAAACATATCATATATTATACCTCTTTCTCTTCCTTTATTAAGTATTTCCATCGGAATCATAAAATAGATAAATTTTACATTATTTTCTAGTGAATCAGTTTCTAAATATGCACCGCTACTGTATATCTCTAAGTTAGCCTTAGGCCAAACCCCTATAGCGTAATAAAAAGAAAAAAGGGATATTATAACTGATAAACTAGAGATTATAAGTGGAGCCCAGAACTCGACTTTTTCGTAAAATCGCTTATTCTTGATTTCTAAGGGACCTTTAATTTTAATGTTTAAATGCCTATTTTTTATGCTTATATCTGGATTTGTGATCTTGGCTCTTACTATCCTTGGCATAAATAAGGGATTATTAAGGCGTTTTTATTGTTTTGTCTTATTAGCCACCTAAGGCTCTACAAATAAGCCCTTACAGATCTTTCGGAATCTTTCCGAAAATTTACAGGAACTTTTATATATTTGATTACATTCTGTCGTGCTATGGATTCAGTTATGAACCTATTGAGAACAGGATGGCAGGATTCGCTTTGGATGGAAAAGAATATTGTGTCTTTGAAACAGAAATATGACAACGAATTTATTGCTATCCATGCCGAGGATGTTTTAGCCCATGATAGGGATCTGGATAAACTACTCCAAAAAGTAGCGAAAAAAGGCCTTAACCCTGCTGAAGCATTGGTCGAGTTTATCAGCAAAATACCTAAAATTCTATGAAAACACGCATCCCTCTTGAAATCGCTGAAAATCGAGTTGTTTTAAATGCAG
Organism: uncultured Methanosarcinales archaeon; assembly: GCA_964404345.1. Lineage (GTDB taxonomy): Archaea > Nanobdellota > Nanobdellia > Woesearchaeales > SM23-78 > JBBSWA01. The sequence continues at coordinate 2,763 of CAYOJS010000107.1, read as the reverse complement.
TGATGGAATCTAAAGGGCTTCGCATTGCCCATCGGTTTATTCGCTTTGTGCTGGACACTGGAAGCCCTTATTCTTTTCTGAGCGAGAAAGAAGTTCTCCGTCTTCAGATCCCTATCAAAGATAGAGTTATTGCTGGGGAAGTTGATTTTGGCGGTTCTCGGTTCAATCGAGTAGAGCTGCCTCCGGTAATTTTACACCTGTTGCTGGAAGATAAAATACGCTATACCTCTTTTGACGTTCACTTAAAAGCACTTAAAACAACAAAGCAATCGCCTGAGAAGCGCCGAACTGCTCAAGCCTTACCTTCTGTCTTAGGCATGGATTTCCTTACTGAACAGAAACTTTCTCTGCACCTATTTCCGAGCGAAAAAATCGCTTATTTGGAGTCTGAATCGCTCTAAGGCTCCACAAACAATAAGCCCCGCATGTTGCTATGGCCTGTGCCGCAATAAATGGAACAGGAGAAGTCAAACGTGCCTGCCTTGTCTGCTGTGAATTCGACTACTTTTTCTTGATTCGGATCCAACGTGACTTCCACACCGAAATCCGCTAGACGGAAACCGTGCTGTACATCAATGCTCTTAAGCTTTAACCGCACTTGGTCGCCTTTTTTTACATGAATCTCATTCGGAACAAAATCAAACTTTTTTGCGATGAGGCTGAATTCCTTGATGCCTTCTGCGGAAGAAGTGCTTGGGGTATTTGCAGGTTCAGAAGTGGGTGAAACTGGGTCCGTTGCTTGAGAGTTGTTTGAAGACGAAGTTTGCACGATCGTTGTCTTTGTAAATACTTCCGGCCAAAGACCCTTTTCTTTTAGAATTGGAACGCCATAGATGTAGCCCACGACCAACAAGCCGATGACAACCATTGTAATGGCCGCATCGAATGGACCGAAGGTTTCATGACCCTCCAAGGGGGTTTCACTTGCGTTTCCATCGGTAGAGATGATTATGGTCTGTGA
>CAYOJS010000107.1:0-1792 GCA_964404345.1 uncultured Methanosarcinales archaeon | reverse complement strand
GTGTGAAGAAGGTTTCGTCTGGTCTTTTGTACCGTAATACTTTGTGAAGGCCTCGTCTATATCATTCTCTTTATACCCCTCTTTTATGAGCTTGGAACGCACCTCGGAAGGTTTTTTTGACTTTAAATCCCCCTGAATACGACTTGTAAGATCGACCATGGTTTTCCTTCCTCTTATGACTTTAAAAACTTTTTCGCCATAAAGCTTATAAACCAAATCGAGATTCTAAGTTATGGACGGTCATAGCGGCTTGGTCCTACCCGATCCCATTCCGAACTCGGAAGTCAAGCAGGCCCACGTTCCAAGGAGTACTGCATTTACGTGTGGGAAACTAGGTTCGCTGTCCACCTTTTTTCTTTATTTGTGAGAAAGTCGTAGGCATTTATCGCAATATTTTGACAATACCTAGAAGTGCTCCTTTCTTGTTTTTCGGATGTTTGAATTTATAGAGATACTTATTCAAACCTTTTCTAACACTCCGTGCGTTGGGATGAAATTTTTTGGCTTTCATCAACTTCTTTGGATCATATAATAGCAATAAATCAATCCTCACTGCGTATCCTCTATCCAAACGTGTGTGCTCATAAAAATGCCAGATGATGTCCCCAAATTCTGTCAGGTACCTGTACGATTCCGGAATGACTAATTTTCGCTTTCGTATTCGGATTGTTCCTGCCTGGATGTCGTAATCATACCCAGAAAATTCGTCGTGACACACCCCTTTTCTCTTCGGATCGTACTTATCAGTTCCTGTTTTTAATGCGATATCTGCTAATTTATTTAAGGTTAACTTTGAATGATCGTTTGAACCCAATGCACGAAGAATATACTTTCCGTCTGGAAAACTCTGCTCAATCACTTTATCTACTTTCTTTCCAAGCTTAACATAATCGGGTTTTTTCTTAATATGATACTTGGGAAGATGTATTTCCACGGTTTTAGCCACCATATTTATCCTAGCTAGGTTCTCCTCTTTATCAATATTTTCTCAACATTTCCATACTCTTTTTATATCTGAACATTTCAGATTCACCATGCCTACCCATATTGCTGCTGTGGAAGTGATGGTTTCTGACTTGAAAAGAGCGGTGAACTGGTATCAGGGCGTGCTGGGGTTTAAGGTCGTTGGAAGAGCACCTGCGTACAAGTGTACGCAGATGAAACTGCAGAAAGACAAGGTTGTGCTGGACCTGGGTCAGCCGAACCCTGAATGGGGGCCGAAAGGCCATCGTTTGGGACAAGGCATGATTGGACGCGTGACCGGCATTACGCTTGAAACGGACAACATCGAGCGCATCTGGAAACACATCCAACGCAAGAAAGGCGTTGTTACAGAACCGCCCCGAAAACGACCTTGGGGAGAAATTCGTATGCGCGTTGCAGACCTGGATGGGAATGAGACCACGATTGTTGAGGTTCTTAAACGGTAGGTTTTTTGTTTTCTGACCTTCTCTTCTTTTTCTATTTTCTTAATTTTTTTATTGTGGTGATTTATATCCCCCCAATAAATTAAATGCGCTTCTCGCGTTCTGAACTCCCAAAACGCTCAGAATTTCGTCGAGAAATTCTGGCGTGATCAAGAATCGCTCAGAGACTCGTTCCTAGCGATTCTTGACAAATTTGGAGGAAAGAACATGAAACAAATAGCAAAAACATTGAGAAACCTTTTGGACAACCCTGTTGTTGTCCAAGCCCTAGACCGAAGCCAACCCGTTGGCGGATTGGTCGAGGAAGTACAATCAGTTTTCCTACCGGTCTTGAGCGAGCCGGAGGCGAGCGATGACCAGTGGTA
>CAYOJS010000106.1:1595-5658 GCA_964404345.1 uncultured Methanosarcinales archaeon | reverse complement strand
CTGATGTTTTCATTAGCCAGACCCGATGTTTTTCCTATCGATGATTTGGGGATTAGAAAAGGCTTCGAGAAAGTTACCGGTAAAAAATTTGATAGAGTAAAATCAGCCAGATTCGCTTTAAAGTCTTGGGCACCTTTTAGAACAGTCGCAAGCTGGTACCTGTGGAGATCGCTGGAAAATAGGTAGGTCGGCTATTTTGTTGTAAATACTAAGGATATTTACTTAGACAAAACGGTCAATGGATTTAAAGAAACCCCGTTCTGATGGACTTCAAGATGAAGGTGGACTCCGGAAGCTCTTCCGGTGGCGCCCATCTTACCGATTTCTGTATTTGTGTCAACGCTTTGTCCAGTTTTGACATTGATTTTAGACAAATGAGCATAATATGAATCTATGCCACTTTTGTGCTCGAGAATTACAAGGTTTCCATATCCGGATCTGTCCCAACCGGCATAGGCAACAACGCCAGACATGATTGGTCTAATTGAGGTTCCCAAGCCTCCACCTAAATCTAAATATTTAATCTTAGCACCATGGTCAGCAGCATATTTGGAGATTTTGAGGAGTTTTTCTGCCGCCATGATATAAACTTGAGGATTGGTGATGTAGCTGCCGTGGAAGTGGAAGCCTGTCAATTCAAGGTGGGGGTGTTTCATGGCGTAGTCCACAGCCTTCTTGGCGTCAGGATAGGGAATGCCGTATTGCTGGTAGCGAGTCGTATAATTGCCTAAATCAATAAGCGGGTTCAGACGGAGGAAGAGGTTGATCTTCAAACCGAGTTTTTCGCCGACAAAGGCTATTTTCTGCAATTCTTCCATGCTATCGGCTGTGATGGCTTGGACGCCGATCATAGCCGCAAACGCAATGTCTTGGTGACTTTTGTAGAGATTAGTAAAGGTAATTTGGCTGGGTTTGTAGTCCGCTAGCAATCCGAGGATGATTTCTCCAACGCTGCTCGCGTCGAGTTCAAAGCCTTCTTCTTTGGCAATACGGATGATCTCTAAGTTGGAGTTGACTTTACAGGCAAATTGGGGTCGGAGTTTATGGTAAGGAAAGGCTTTTTTGAATGTTTGAAGTCGTTCGCGGATTTCTCGCTCAACTAGGATAAAATGGGGCGTTCCATATTTACGAGCTAAGTGTTCAACTGAGACGCCCTCAACGTGTAAGACGCCGTCTTTGTCTTGGGTTAAGAAGTCTGCCCAGCGTTTTTTAGCGTATCTGCGTGAAAGCGCTTCGCGAGAGGAGAGAGATTCTATGTGCATTTCTTTCCTCGATCTTACGCGTTCCTCGATAGAACTAGCATGGAACTAGCCATGATCGGTGCGAGGAACATGATGGTCTTACTAATATATTTCTATTTAAAAAGGTTATCCTTTTGGAAGATTTTTGGAAGTATATTTATAGTCCGGCTGCTTCCCAAAAGGATGACACTCATCCTTGTTTTCGGCCCGAGCACGACTTGGGGTGCGTGGGATGAAGAAGGCGGCTGGGCGGATCGCCTGAAAAAGTACTTCTCGCAACGTAAACTCGCAGATCCTGAAAAGCAAGGCATCTTGGTTTATAATCAAAGAGTCTCGGGAGATTCAAGTCAAGACATCTTAGATCGCTTCGAGCACGAAACTGAACAGCGATTAAGAGACTTAGATAAAGGTGAAGAGGTTATCTTCATCATCACCGTCGGAATAAACGACGCTCAATTCATTAAAAGTGAAGATCGCTTTCGGGTTCCTTTGGAAGCATACCAGAAGAACGTTGAGGAATTGATCCGATTAGCAAAAAAGCACAGTCAAAAGATCGTGTTCGTCGCTTCCAAACCAATAGACGATGCAAAAGTCGATCCGATTCCCTGGGCACCTCATCTCTCATATCGAAACGAATACGGCAAGCTGTACAACGACACCATCCGTGAAATATGTGAAAAGAACAGCCTTCCGTTCATCGACCTCTTTGAGGAGTGGCTCAAGTTAGACTACAAAAAGCTCTTGTTTGACGGTTGCCATCCCAACACGGAAGGCCACAAGTTGATCTTTGAGCGAGTGAAGAGTTTCTTAGTCGAGAAGAAGTGGGTCTAGGTTAAATGCTTCTTAAACCACTCCAGAGAAAGCTTAGCAATGGCCCGGTCCTGCTCTGGAGTAGTCGTATGATGTCCCATTCCTTGGACGATCTCCATTTTTTTCTCGCAATGAAAGAGTTGGTAGGTGTTTTTTCCTGCATTTAAGTGCTCGGCATCCTTATCGCCAAAGATCAAAAAAGTTGGGCAGCGTACTTTTTGAGCGTAAGGCTCAAGTCTAAGATGAAGAGATTCTTCAAGCAGAGATAAGCCATATTTAAACAGTTTTCCAGTGCTTTTCTGGACCAGAAGGATGTAGCCCCGTCTCCGATTTTCTTTTTCATAATCTTGAATCCAATCTTTCATAAGTTTAGAAAGGATAAAAGGATTGTGTAGAATAGCAACTTTAACGGTTTGAGGGGCAAAGATAAGGGCGTCTGCTCCCATGCTCGTCGTGAAAACACCGATCCTCTCTGAATCAACAGGCTGTGTTCGGATGAAGGAAAGAGCAGCTTTAAAGTCTTCAGCACACCTTCGTCGAGTGAAATGTTTCCAGTCATTCCAGCTTTCTCCATGCGTGTTGAAGTCAAAACGCAACGTTGCATAGCCATTTTTTACAAGTTGCTGGGCAAGGTAGTTCATGAAAGAATAGTATGTTTTATGGCCCTTTAAGCCATGCATTAGGACAACGATTGGCGGATTTTTTTGTTTAGGCAGTTCCAGTAATCCGACTAATTTTTTTCTTTTTGAGTTGTAAAAGCTTACTTTAACCATACAGCACCGCAGTATTTTCGAGGGCTTCCTCAACCAACTTCGGACCATCGATTCGCCTCTCTTCTCCTTCCACAACTTCTAGTTTAGCGCGGGTGGTCGGGTGCTGCGGGCCCAGTGTGCAGCAGATCTCTGGCCCTTTGCTTAATTCATACGTTCCATACTGTTCAGCCAACCGAATCGTTTCGTTCTTGTCATTGCAGAGGATCGGTCGCAAAATGGGCAATTTCACAGCCCGGCTAATCACGCTCATGTTCGTTAGCGTCTGACTCCCAACCTGCCCTAGGTTCTCTCCTGTAATCAACACTTCGCAGCCTTCCTGTTCAGCGAGTTTCTCAGCTGTTCGAAACATGATGCGTCGCGTCAATACATAGTAGTACCGTGGATTGCAATGCTTGTGGATCTCAGCTTGTTGGGGTCCGTGGGGAACGACCATGAACTTCATAGCGCCGATCTTCTGGGCGAGTTCTGCCGCTTTCTGCTCGGCTTTTTCATCCACGAAAGGTTGGTTCGAGAAGTGCGCCGCAACCAACTCAACGCCTTGGTCAATCATCAGTTTCCCAGCGACGGGACTGTCAATGCCGCCGCTGAGAAGGAGAAGGGCTTTCATACAACAAGAGTGATGAGAATCTTTATAAACTTAATTTAACTCCGATAGAGAGTGATCGAATCCATCAATCCATCGACAGGAAAAATCATCAAGAAGTTCAAGGAATGTTCTAAGCAAGCGGTATTGTCAGCCATCCAAAAGGCGAGGAAAGCACAGCCTCTTTGGTTTAAGCGGCCCAAGCAAGAGAGAATCGCAATTCTAAAGAATCTAAAGGTCCTCCTACTTAAACACAAAAACGAACTATTCAAGCTAGTTCAGGAAGAGGCGGGCTATCCTCCGAAAGAGTGTGAAGGGGACTTCCAGGATGTCATAGCAGGCTTTGATTATTACTGCAATAAATACGAAAAGCTTCAGCATACAGATTTTCCATTAGATTCCACCTTCTTGCCAAATACAAAGGCAGAAGTCCAGTTCGTTCCTCACAGAGTCATCGGAAATATTGGCATCTGGAATTACCCCGTTTGGCAGACGCTCGTTACAGCCATTCCAGCCTTGTTGACAGGAAATGCAGTCGTGTTCAAACCCTCCGAATATGTTTCCTTGATCGGTCTAAAGACAACCGAATTGATCCATGAAGCGGGAGTTCCTAAAGAGGTTTATATCACTGTCCTCGGAGGAGGAAAGGTAGGTAA
>CAYOJS010000106.1:0-1585 GCA_964404345.1 uncultured Methanosarcinales archaeon | reverse complement strand
ATGCAATTGTTTTTACCGGAGAAATTAAGACAGGTAGAGATATAATAAAAAGTGCAGGCATCAAACCATTAATCCTTGAGTTGAGTGGAAACGATGCAACCATCGTCTGTGAGGACTGTGACTTAAACCAAGCCATCAAGGGGATTACGTTCGGAACTTTCGTCCATTCCGGCCAAAATTGCCTTCGAATCAAGCGAGTTTATGTCGTTAAAAAGATTGCGGATCGCTTCATCAAGGGCCTGGCAGAAGAGGCACAGAAGTTGAAATTAGGCAAGCAAATCACTCCTCTGATTCGAGAAGGAGCCAGAAAAAAACTTCATAAAGCAGTGAAAGCCGCCATCTCAAAAGGATGTAAACTGTTATTAGGAGGAACGGTCCCGAAAGGTCCTGGCTTCTATTATCCTCCCACAATTTTGCTTGTAAAAAACCCGAGCTTGGACATCATGAAGTACGAAAACTTCGGCCCCATCTGCCCAATCCATATAGTTAAAGACGAAGAAGAAGCCATCAAGTTAGCAAACAACTCTGAATATGGTCTTGGAGGAACGATCTGGACGCAAGATTACAAAAAAGGAAAAGAAATAGCTAAAAGGCTTGAGACGGGCACAGTTTGGATCAACGACTGCAATATCCCGTTGGTTTGCGGAGAATACCTCCAAGGCTGGAAGAATTCAAGCATTCCCAGCTCACAAGAACGACTGATGATGTTCTTGAAGAAGAGAAACATCATCTCGTTTAACTCGAATAAAAACCGAGAATGGTGGTTCTAGTGAAAATCTTCTTCATCAGGCATGGACGGACTCAATCAAACAAAGAGGGGAAAATGATGGGACAGACCATAGACGAACCTCTTTCAGAAGAAGGAATAGAACAAGTAAAAAAGATGCTCCCTTTTTTACCCCGTCACTTTGATGTGATCATCTCCTCTCCTTTGAGGCGTACAGCGCAGACAGCTATTATCATATCCGAACACAGAAAGGTCCCAATAATCTATATGGAAGAGTTAAAGGAGAGAAACTATGGGACACTAGCAGGTATGAAAATAGAAGAGCTTCCAGGGTTAGATAAAAGTACAACAGATATTGACGAGCAGATAAAAACAGTGGACTTCAAAGCGCATGGAGGGGAATCCGAAGAAGAGATGAAGAAGAGACTAGCAAAAGCGCTAGACCTGATTAAATCAGAGTATAAAGGAAAAACGGTCTTAATGGTGGGAAGCGGCGGAACCTTATTTTACATGCATCACGTATTCCCTCAGGAAGAGCGTAAAGAGATCGCCAATGCAAGCATTCACGAATTTATTTTCGACTAAGATAAGAACAGCAATCTTTATATAAAAGCTAATCTTTCTAAGATTTATGCCAGAAGCAATCGCCGTTTCAAAAAAGAAAGCAAAACCTGTCGAGGAAGATGAAATCGTTGAAATGTTCAGAAGAGGTCTCGAAGACCTTAAAGCAGGGCGAGTTAAGCGAGTGAGGTAGCTAGTTTTCTAACATATTCTTTATACTCAGGTAAGAACTTAACAATATTGAGAGGTTTGAATAACCTCCTTCTTTCGTAAGCTATAAATAGTAGTTTATCGTCG
>CAYOJS010000105.1:0-5669 GCA_964404345.1 uncultured Methanosarcinales archaeon | reverse complement strand
AATGTAATGTTTTCGTAGTTCTTTGACTTTTTTCATGATTCTCACCTGTTGAAAGTATTGGTTGAATTTTCCTTCGATCATAAACTCAAACATGGTCCATACGCAGGCCCAAAGGATGATAACACCGACCACTAAAAGGATGAGTTGGAAAGTCTTCCCCACAAAGGTTTGGTCGCTTTTGTGTTCAAAAGCCAGGGTTTCCAGAGTATAGACAAATCCTTGCCAAAATCCGACGTCTTGCAAAAACATATAGCCGATGGTTCCAAAAAGAAGAAGACCGATAATAATGGCTACAATCAGTTTCATCTGTTTAGAGACGGCAAACTCGTAGAAATCACCTCTTTTGGCCATAGTTGAAATCCATTCTTGCAAGTATTTATAGTTTACTATCAAAAATTAAAAAAACAGCAAATAGTAACAAAAATCGACCTTCAAACACATCAAATTAGTAGATTCTCCGGCTTAAGAAGACCGATTTTTGAGACTCCCAAAAATTTCATGCTTAAAATGAAATTTTTGATAGTAACCTTTATTAAGGACTTCTTTCAGAATTCGAGCATGGCAAATAAGATCAAAGCAGTGGAACTCGCAAAGGAGCAGCGAGAAATTTCCGTTGCCGAGTTTTTCGAAAAGAATCGCCACTTGTTAGGTTTTGATAATAAACGTAAGGCCTTGCTAACAACTGTAAAAGAAGCCGTAGACAACAGCTTGGATGCCTGCGAAGAAGCGGAAATTTTGCCAGAAATCACAGTAGAATTAATCGAAATGGGCGAGGAGCGTTACCGTGTCGTCGTGGAAGACAATGGCCCAGGTATTGTAAAGGAGCAGATTCCGAAAATATTTGCCAAGCTCTTGTATGGTAGTAAATTCCATCGATTAAAGATGTCTCGCGGTCAGCAGGGGATTGGAATCAGTGCCAGTGTTCTCTATGGCCAATTAACTACTGGCCGTCCGGCCAAGATCATTTCAAAGATTCATCCAGATGAGCCAGCTCACTACTACGAATTGCGCATTGACACCAAAACAAACGCTCCAGAAATCATAAAAGAAGAGATAAAGGAATGGAAGAAGTCCCAAGGTACAAGAATAGAGATTGACTTGGAAGCTTCGTATCAAAAAGGCCTTCAGAGCGTTGATGAATACTTACGAGAAACAGCTATTATGAATCCGCATACAACGATCATTTATGTCAATCCAAAAGCAGAGCAGATGATTTATCCGCGAAGCGTGGAATCGCTTCCGAAGTTGTCGAAGGCCATCAAGCCTCACCCCTATGGAGTAGAATTGGGTTTACTCATCAAGATGTTGAGCAACTCAGCCAGTCGCACCGTACAGAGTTTCTTGATCAATGAGTTCAGCCGAGTCGGCCCAGATACGGCAAAGGACATTTTAGAGAAAGCATTAGTTCCTCCGACAAACAAACCGCAAGACATTTCTCGGGACGATGCCGAAAAAATGATCAAGGCCATCAAGGAAACCAAGATCATCGCTCCCCCAACGGATTGCATTGCTCCATTAGGAGAAGAGCTTCTAGAGAAGGGCTTACGAAAAGAAGTCAATGCCGAGTTTTACTGTGCCGTCACACGCCCTCCAGAAGTATACCGTGGAAATCCCTTTGTCATTGAGTGTGCCGTAGCATATGGGGGCCAACAGCCCGCCGATCAACCCGCTTCGATCTTACGATTCGCAAATCGTGTTCCATTACTGTATCAGCAAGGAGCGTGCGCCATCACCAAGTGCGTGCAAACCACAAGTTGGAAGCCCTATGGCTTACAACAAAGCGGTAGCGGTTTGCCTTCCGGCCCTGTTACCATCGTAGTGCACATGGCCTCTGTCTGGGTTCCTTTCAGTTCCGAAGCCAAGGAAGCGATTGCTCATTATCCAGAGATCATCAAGGAAATCAAGCTAGCCTTACAGGAAGTGGGACGTAAGATGCAGCGTTATGTGCATAAGAAAGTGCATATGCATCAGCAGCTCGAACGAGCCAGCATTTTCGAGCGTTACATCCCAGAAGTGGCTGCCTCTCTTGCAAAATTAAGCGGAGAAAAAGAGCAAAAAATATTAGAAGCATTGCAGACGATGATTAAAAAAGACGATATTCAAAAAGAGATCTTACAGATGGAAACATTAAATCCGGAGTTTGAAGATCCTCAAAAGGATAAGAGTGGGGAGAGTGAAGAGTGATGGAAGATCCTAAAAAAGAATTGGAAAACATGGGTAAAAAACTCGTGAAGGAAATCGAAGCCGGTCAAAACCCAGCCATTGAGATCTCAGTTCGTGCTCTTTCAAATGTTGTTTACAATACAGAATCCAAGCTTCTAGGTCTGGGTGAAAAGACAGCGAAGCGATATTTCTTTAACGTAGGCCACGCAAAGAAATTCTTGCAGACGCTAGAAGTAGCAAAGGCAAGCCATGACTTGTTAACCATTCAAAAGCACGCGAGTTTACGAGACGTCTTCTACATGGTGAAGCGCACCATTCCAGGCACTAAGGTTAACGTCGTGGATGAACAGCGAGAATCGGATAAGGCCATTGAGGATCTGGAACTGGTAACCAGTTTTTCTCGAGAGCAGTTGAACATCAACGCGAATAAAATGGGTTCTGTGGCAGGAAGCGTAGTGATTGAAGACAAAGGAGATGTCATCGATTGGTCTAAGTTAGGAAGCGGGGGTTGGAGCATTCCCTCCAATGTGGAAGAAATCAAATTCAAGAAAGTCTCCGCGAAATATGTGATTTATATGGAAAAGGCTGCCGTATGGGAGCGTCTGCATGAAGACAAATATTGGTCGAAGCAGAATTGCATCATCATGAGCTCTCAAGGCCAAACGACAAGAGGCATCCGTCGCTTGTTGCAGCGATTGAGCACCGAACATAAAATTCCGATTTATGTCTTAACAGACTTCGATCCATATGGGGTGTACATTTACAGCGTCATCAAATTCGGCAGTATCAGCCTGGCGCACATGACAGAGCAGCTCGCCATTCCAAACGTCAAATTCTTAGGTATTTCCGGGGATGATGTGGTGAAGTACGATTTGAAGAGGCATTTCATTAAGTTGAAAGACATCGACATTGATCGTCTCAAGCAGATGTCTGAATACGATTGGTTTAAGAATCACAAGGCTTGGCTGCGGCAGTTCAAGATGATGAAGGAGTTCGGGGCAAAGCTGGAAATTCAAGCTCTTTCCTCTCGCGGGATTACTTTCATCAGCGAGAGTTATCTGCCGGAAAAGATCAAGGCCCTGGATTTCATAGACTAAAGAATTGATCACTCTAAAGTAACAATAGAAGGCTAAGATTTATAAAGAGCTTATTCTTCCCCAGGCGTATGACTTTAGACCGCCACGTGCGAAGCGCAGCTATAGGTGTAGCCTTAGCAGGCCAGCTTTTCGCAGGTTCAGCTTTAGCCGCTGGCAAATACAGCCCTTTCTATCAAAGCCAAGCTCCAGAAGAAAAAACCCCTACTGTCATTACTCAATCCAGCATCCAAGGTCAGAGTAGTGGAACGAGCGGAAGTAGTGTTATACAGCCTGAAAGACCTTGTAACCTCCCCACCTTAGAATGCACGGCTCAATCAGTATACAAAACAATCTGCGAAGAAGCTCCTTTGGGAAGTGAAGGAAGCGATGTTTATAAAGGAAGTTATAGGGCAAAAGCCTGGGCACGAATTGGAAATGAACCCCCTCAACTTGTTAAGCTGGATGTGAATGTAATTTACGGAGTCGTAAACGCCGTCGTCATAGATGAGGCAACCAAAGCTCAGAAGGTCGTTCCATTCTACGCAGAATACCTCGCAGGCAGCACAGATAATAATTCATACGTTGTGCAGCAGTTATCCAGATCTCCGCAAACATTAGCGCAAACAGGTCAGGGGCCTTACAAGGTAGCTGCCAGTGACAAAGATGCCCAGCTCTACTTAATGGCCACTCAAAGAAAAGAAAATGGCGTCTGGGTTCCAACCAACCCCAATCATCCTGGACAGCTCAGCGATGATTTACTCATACTGGTTGAAGAGCCGTTTGATGCCAAAAATAAAACCACCCCTCAGCCATATATAGTATTAAATAAAAAGGGCAAACCCGACGATGCAAAAATCACTTTCGTTAAAAAACCGACGAATGCCTTTGCAGTCGATGTTGCGAGCGGAGCCTATGCCTTAGATTTCGCGAACGGTGCCGAATATAAATTAGGAAGTCCCAACCTAGTAATATCAAATAGAGAGCTCCATGTTTTCCGAGATGAAAAAGTAGATCCTTCTGATACTGCAGGACTCAGGGCGTTAGCAAGCTACGTTGACCTTCTAGGCGCAGCCAAATACGATGTCGAACAGCTTCGAGGGCGACGCGGCAGAAAGATAGATAATGGTTTCAAGGCAGTAACGCCTCAATAAAGATAAACCTTCTTCTTACTTCTTTCCTCTTACTTCCTTCCTCTAAAAGCATCTTTTGCTCTGCAAAGTTTTATATACTTTCTAAGTCCGTAAGAGACCATGGCGAATAAGATCTTGCGTCCAGATGATAAAGAAAGGGACATTTCTGTGGGCAAGTTTGAGATCGAAGCCGAGGACGTATTCCACTTAAAGACTTTATACGAAAGCATACATGACTGGCTTTTAGAAGAAGGCTTCAAAGACGTGGATGGCTTTGGAGATAAATTTGAACAGCTCTATTGGGAGCGCACCGGTGCTACGGGCGCAAAAGAGTTTCACATCTGGTGGCGTGTCACCAAAGAGCCTGAAACCAGTAAGTACTATCGTTATTTCGTGCGCGTGGATTTCCAAGGGTTAAACTCAAAATCAGTCGAGATCATGCACAAAGGTCAGAAAGTTAAGACCGACAAGACGGACTTGATTCTTCGCATTGAAGGAATTTTACAGTTGGATTTTAACAATCGCCTGCAGAACAGTTTCTTAAAAGGCTTTGAAGAGTTATACCGAAAGCGCTTCTTTGAGGAGCGCCGAGAGCAGTTTAAAGACGAGCTGTACAACACTGTTTATCGAATATCGGCACGGATCAAAGCGTACTTAAAGTTAAAGACGCCGTACAAGGCGCCCAGAACCTTCAGGCCCGAACAGGGGTTGTTGGAATAGGGGGTGTTTTTTTGCAAGAAGCCTGGCAATTCGTACTGAACCAAGTGAAGGAAGATCTTCCTCTGCCCAGTCAGGATACTTGGAAGGGTTTACCCATCATGGAGAGCAGATGGAGTGCTTTCTCGCCTAAAAAAGGAAGAGTGGGTTATGTAGATGGGGGTTCTGCAACGTTGCTGGAAGCACCTAGCTTTGTCTTCCAAAAAACAAGGCTCATGGGAATTGTGTTTGATCAAGGAAAACGAGTTCTATCTAAAAAAGAAGAATTTGAAACTTGGATTCGCCTGATGGACAATCAATGGGAGATAACATGCTTTCCAGCGAATCGCTTCTCCGGACTGAAGGTAAGCCTAAAAGAGCCGAGTTTAAGAGAGAACAACGGAAGAGTAAGTGTGGTGAAAGTGGGAGAATGGGTGCGAAGGCTGGCCGAGTTGGATTTCCTCATCCGTTTTATGAACGAAACCATTGCGGATGTATTTGTATTGGATGGTTCTTTTGAATCCTTAACGGCAGAAGAAAGGTCGTTGTTGGAAGAAGTCCGAAAACAAGGAAAGCTGTGTGTAGGTCTAAGCAAAACCTCAAG
>CAYOJS010000104.1:0-5715 GCA_964404345.1 uncultured Methanosarcinales archaeon | reverse complement strand
GTAGGAACGGTAGATAGCACTATATTTCCTGATAAAGAAGATGTTAGTACGTGGGATGTAACTGTCACGCTTGCAACTGACGTTGTAACAATAAATGTGACTGGCGTTGACGCAGTAACAATAGATTGGTTTGTTTGGACCGATTCTGAGATCATTCATCGGATGAAGCGTCACTTGCGGGAAACCTTGATGGCTTACCCAGTCGGTGCAAAGATATTGATCAGAGAGTTTTCTCAAGCAACAGGAGGAGGAGGAACCAATACAGCTGCTACCTTCAGCCGGTTAGGGTTAAAAACGGCTTACTTAGGGCAAATGGGGGGAGACGAAAACGGAAAACAGGTTCTGAAGGACCTATCCAAATATAAAGTACAATTCCTAGGGAAAACCAAAGGATCAACAGGATTCTCGATCATCTTGGATTCAGCGCACGATCGTACCGTTTTAACGTACAAAGGTGCGAACGACCGGTTTTTGTTCAGAGACATACGTCCAGAAAAGTTAAGGACAAAGTGGTTTTATTTTTCAGCCATGGTGGGCCAGGGTTATGAAACCTTAGTGCGCTTGAGTGCCTTTGCAAAGAAAAAAGGAATCTGGATAGCATTTAACCCCAGCATCTACTTGGCTATGAAAGGGAGGCGTTTTTTGGGTCCTTTGCTAAAAAATGTGCAAGCCTTGATTTTGAACAAGGAAGAAGCGCAAGCATTGGCAGGGAATGTTTCCGGAGAGCACCTGGTACAAACCTTACTCTCATACGGCCCTCGTTATGTAGCTGTTACAGATGGGCATAAAGGAGTGGAAGCCGCAGACCGTTTTTTCTATTATAAAATGCCCAGTAAAAAGGTAAAGGTGGCGGAGACCTTGGGAGCTGGAGATGCTTTTGCTGCCGCTTTTGTTACAGGGTTGATATGGAATAAAAACATGGTAGATTGTCTAAAATTAGGGATGAACAACGCCGAGAGCTGCATTCAGGTTAGGGGGGCGCAAAATGGGTTATTGAATCGGAATACGGCACAGGAAACCTTGAGAAGAGATCATCGTTCATTTAAAAAGAAGAAAATGGAGCATTTCAGGAAATTTTAAATACAGACAGAGGTATCAAATGGGAGGGATGGAGTACATTATTCCGTTGGCTAAGGTTGCAGAGGATGGTCTAGAGACAGTAGGCCTCCGCGGGATGGACTTGGCTTTGCTGCGGCAGAAGTTAGTGAACGTGCCTCCTGCTTGGATTCTGACTTCAAAAGGGTTTGGGCATTTTCTAGATCACAATCATCTGCGTCCGAAATTGAAACAGTTGCTCATGGGAGCGGGAGATGATTCCAGCTTATCTTCGATCTATCAAATGATCCAGGACTGGTTTGAAAAAGCTGAAATGCCTGCCGACTTAGTGGATGAATTGGAAGAGACCTGTGTCCATTTCAAGAAACCGGAAGGCTTGTTGCAAGCAAAGGTCTTGCTCGACAGTAAAAAGAGGCCTTTATGGTTGCTGATTCCGAGTCCTTTGTACAGCGGAGATGCCGAAGACAACGAAGGCATCTTCATGAACGTTCGGGGATTGGATGACATTGTAACCAAGCTAAAACAGTGCTGGGCGTCGCTTTTCTCACCCAGTGAAATTCGGGCACGTAAAAAACTGGAAATCCCTGAGAATCCCCGCATGGGTGTCCTCTTAGTACAAATGATCGCCGTTGAAGTCTCTGGAGTGGCATACGCTCAGGCCACTCCCAAAGAATTCGTACAGTTGAAGGCTTCTTGGGGATTGCCTGATTATACAAAGAAGATGAGTATGGATGAGTATGTGATTGCCATGGATAGTGTACAAATAACCTCTTCCACAGTCGACACTCAACTATTTCAGTGGGGGTTGGATATTCACACCGAAGAGCTCATCAAAAAGCCAGTTCAGAAAAGTTCAGAGCCCAAATTGATTAAGAAGGAAATCATGGAATTGGCTAAATTAGCTAAGCGAGTCCGAAGTTATGTACGGCAAGATATGAAGATGTTTTTTTTGATGGACAGCCAGCTTCCTTTTGTTTATCAGGTAAATCGAATCATGGGTGAAGTCATCTCCCGAGAGCCGAAGAAAGAGCACGCAATCAAAGAACACCCCACTCCCATAGCCAAGCCAATCGTGAAAGCAGATCCCTTGCCCTCAGACGAGCCTTGGTTGGAGTTGGATGAAATACCTGGTTTAACAGAGAAAAAACCAGAGCCTGAAAAGGTTCCGGAACCTGTAAAAATGCCTGAACCCAAAGAGACCCCTCCAGCTCCTGAGCCTTTGCCTGAAGTAAAGGAAGCCTTAAAAGAGATTGTAGAGGAAAGCCGGGAAGGGGACCAAAACCGAGAAGCCTTATTAGACAGACTGTTAAAGGCCAAGGAACTGATCTATGAGATTGAGTATCTGATGTTTAAGAATGATAAGGAGAAGTTCGGTACCAAACTGGGGGAGTTAAAGAAGTTGATCGGCCAGTTGGAATAGAAACTTATTTAAACTTGGTTTCGGGGGGAAAAGCTTGATGAAGAGGGGTCGTCCATTCGGTTCTCAAGTACGTCAGAACGTTGTAGATATTCTTTATTTTATGAAGCGTGGTTATGGGTATGAAATCTTTAAGGTATACAAGGCCCTCTTTCCTTTGGTAACCAACCGGGTGATTTACTATCACTTGGCTCGAGGAAAGCAGTTGGATATTTTCAAGGTGGACAAGGTTCAGATCGAATCAGGGGATTATTCTTGGGGAAACAAGGCCGAGAAGATCTATTACAGCTTAGGCCCAAAGGCCAAGTCAACCATGAATTCAAAGGTTAAGGAGTATTTTGATAAGAAAAAGGCTAAGGGTTAATTTTCTTGATGAATCCCATGATCGCATAGGCTTCTCGTTTGGTGAGAAAGGATTTAGCTAGGAGCCTCTGCCAGATGGTCTTCTGGGTTTTGCGCTTGGTTTCTGGAACAAAATGAGTGCGGTCCAGAGCTTCATACATAAGTCTTGTAAGGCGCTCCTTGTCTTTTTGGTCAATAGGGATATAGGCATCTGTAATGCGGTCCTTGGCCGAGTGTTGAAAAATCTCATACAACAAAATCGCCAAGGAATGACTGATGTTCAAAGAAGGATAATTCGGGCTGGCAGGGATGGTAACGACAAAGTCACACCGTTCCAGTTCATGATTGTAAAGCCCGTCTCCTTCTCTACCTAAGAGCAGGGCCACCTTGGTTTTTCGAAGCTTGGCCATGCGCTCAGCGCATTGGGAAGCTGTGATAGGGATCCTGCGAAGATTGTAACTCGTACTGGTTTTTCCAGCAGTGCCAATCAGATAGTCATAGCGTTTCAAATAACCCCATTCTTTGATCGCCGCTTTCTGAAGGATGGATTGGGCGTGTTTGGCGCGGTTGCGGGCTTCTTCACTGATCTTGCATCGGGGGTTGACTAAGATGAGTTTGGAGTAACCAAAATTGGCCATCACGCGTGCAACCGCTCCTACGTTGCCAGGTGTCCGGGGTTCTACTAAAACAATGGAAAGTTCCATAAGTTAAGGGATAGAGAAGGGATTTATAAGGTTGCGGTTCAGCGAGCAACGCAACCAATTTTGCCCTCTATCGAGTTTTTCGGTCAAGCTTTATTATAGCAAATCTCCTTAATAATGGAACAAATGGGGGATTCGCTATTAGAAGAGAAAAGTGGAAAGAATTCGGCTCTGTCCGGAATGGGTCGAATCTGTATACTGTTTCTTTATAGCTTAGAGGAGCGTCTTAATCGCTAGTATAGCTTTTTCCACGATTCCGGACAGAGCCAAGAATTCATAACTTTTTTAAACCGCTTCTTTTTCTGCACAAAACATGGGTTGGCGTGAACGCAAAAACGAGAAACGAAAGCAGATTTGGATGGGTGTCTTAATGGCTGCCCTGATGATTTTCTCTGCGTTTGGAGTTTACTTAGGTTCTGTTTCTCAGACCGATTCAATCGATTATAAGGGTCACAAGTTTAAATTCGTAGAGGGCAAGTACCTTACAAAATGGGAGAATAAAGAAGTGCCTTTTTACAATCTTCCGCAAGACCTCGAGTTCATGAACCTATCCGAGGAAGCGAGGGTATTGATACAGAAAGCATGGGTTACTCAGATTGTCTTTGATCCGGCTCAAGGGGGTTTAGAATACATCGAACTGACGCGTTTTGATTGGAATCGATGGTGGGGGAAGCCCTTAATCAACGGGGTCGCCAGCGCTTCAAAGAGTTATCCAGATCTTCCCATTCTTTCTTGTCAAAACGCTTCGCAACAGAGTCCAATCATCTACCTCAACAGTTCCTTGCCTGTTTCTTCAAAGGTGGTGGGGAACTGTCTTATCTTGAATGGTTTAGGTGTGGATTTCTTGCGCTGGCGAGACTATGTATTATACACCCACTTGGGGTGGATGGACCAGTCATGACTAAAAAGAAAGTCCAGAAAGAAGAAAAACCTCTTTCTTCAGGAATAACTTTATGGATATGTATCTTTTTTATCGTCATCATCGTGGGGGCTTTCTTTAGTTATATCTATTATACAAAAGTGGTGCGTCCCAAGATGTATCGATACAATGGCTTTGATTTTTATAAGGGAGATTTAGTGTGGACAACGGAGATCCAAGTGGGAAACCAACTTTATGTAATTCCTTTTTACAACCATCCAAAAGACCTAGAAGACATCCCAGTAGAGCCATCGATTGAAAAGAAGATTGACCGATTAAACAGCTCAGATCGGATCTTCATAACACTAGATCCGGAATTAGAAAGCAGAGCCGTAGTCGCAGCAGTCGAGCTATCCAGGATCACCGGTTCTCGTTATAAAATATACAACATCCCCACGCATGGTGCTTTGACAAAACCTTCTGTAAAAAGCAAGGCCGATGCAATAAATCCAATCGTGACCTGCGCAAATGCCGATAATCAAACCTTAGTCATATGGATAAAATTAGGAGACTTAAATCAAGTTCATTCAAAAGAGAATTGCATTCTTGTAGAGGGTAAAACAAGTGAAGATCTAGTGCGTTCGATGGATCGATTGGTATACAAACTGTTGAGAATCATGCCGAACTAGGCCTTATTCAAAGTTCTTGAACTTGGTTGTTCTCAGAATGGACCAGTCGAACCCCAAGTCCCAGTTTTAGAAGGGCAGACAGAACAGCCATATGCTCCTTTCCAGTGCCTGAAAACAGATTAAGTGCTACCTCTGTATCTGCAATCTTTCCCCGAAGACCTGTCTGAATGGCTTCGATAATGGAAGAAAGAGGCTGTTGCTCATCAATAAGGACAAGGTGCACATTGTTTTGCTGGGTCTTAAAATTTTGCTGCGTCCAGCCATTGCAAACCAGAAAGACTTGCTCAAAGGAAG
The DNA here is from genome assembly GCA_964404345.1 of uncultured Methanosarcinales archaeon. GTDB lineage: Archaea > Nanobdellota > Nanobdellia > Woesearchaeales > SM23-78 > JBBSWA01. The sequence continues at coordinate 357 of CAYOJS010000104.1, read as the reverse complement.
GGCTCTTGGCCAATTCAAGCACAGAAACCCACGTCCCCTTTCCGATGGACAAGCAAGCAACAAGGGAAGTCATAAAGTTAGGAGGTAGTGGACTTTTTATAAAGATTGTTAACGACCCGGTTTCGCAGAAAGGGAGGCCTTCATCTCTCAAGGAATAGCGGCTATTAACCAGTCGCACAAATCAGAATTGACCTCTCCAAGAGCTATGGTTTTCGAGGGTTTAGCGAAACTTCTGCAACCCCTAGTAATTGAAAGCAGATAACAGGAAAAATAGGTATTTAAAAAATGTAGAAAGATTTATATAGAAGGGATACGAAAATAATCAAGTATAGGGTGTGAAAGGATTGGAAAGACCTC
>CAYOJS010000103.1:3239-5748 GCA_964404345.1 uncultured Methanosarcinales archaeon | reverse complement strand
CATTTGAGTCAGGTCATTGCTGCCGATGGAAAACCCGTCAAATAAGTCTAAAAACTCGTCAGCTAATAGCACGTTAGAAGGCACTTCGCACATGGCGTAGATCTCCAAGCCATCTTTGCCAGACACTAGGTCGTGTTCTTTAAGGATCGCTAGGCATTTCTTGCCTTCTTCAGTCGTGCGAACCATGGGGAACATGATCTTGACATTTTTCAGGCCATATTCTTGTCGTACTTTTTTGAAAGCCTTACACTCCAGGTCAAACGCAGGTCTGTACTTCAGATCGTAATACCTAGAGCAGCCGCGCCAGCCGATCATGGGATTATCCTCTTTGGGTTCAAAGTACTTGCCTCCCAACATGCTCGCGTATTCGTTGGTTTTGAAGTCTGCCATGCGAACAATGACTGGTTTAGGATAAAATGCTCCCGCAATGAGGCCAATGCCTTGCGCCAATTTCTCCACGTAATACGCCGCTTTGTCTTCATAGCCTTTGGTCAATTCAAGGATCTTGGCTCTCTCTTCAACATCCGTGACTTTGTCCATGTTCAATAAGGCCAGGGGGTGTATTTTGATGTATTCATTCAGGATGAATTCTTCCCTCGCTAAGCCGACGCCAGAGTTGGGCAGGAAGCTGAAGTTGAAGGCCTGGTCCGGATCCCCCACATTCATAAGGATGTGAGTCTTAGTCTGCGGCAAGACAGCAAGGTCAAGTTGTTCTTTTTTGAAGGGCAAAATGCCTTCCCATACAATGCCCATCTCTCCTTTGGAACAGTCAACCGTGACGCTTTGTCCAGAGGTAAGCAATTGGGTTCCAGTTTCCGTTCCCACAATACAAGGAATTCCTAATTCACGGCTGATGATGGCTGCATGGCACGTTCTTCCACCTCGATTTGTAACAATGGCAGAAGCAATCTTCATGATGGGTTCCCAGTCTGGATCTGTAATCTCCGTCACGAGTACTTCTCCTTTCTTGAACAAGCTGATATCATGCACATTACGGATGACATTCACGTTTCCAGAACCAATCTTTTCGCCAACACTCTTTCCATACACTAAGGGTTTGGATTCTTTTTGCAGGATGAACTTCTCTATCTTTGTTTTGTCTTTGCCACTCATGACCGTTTCAGGTCGTGCTTGAACAATGAACAGTTGTCCGGTAACGCCATCTTTGGCCCATTCCATGTCCATGGGTTTGAAGTGTCCGGCCTTTTGGGAGTAGTGATCTTCAATGATGCATCCCCAACGCGCTAGTGTTAAAACCTCTTCATCAGTCAGGCAATATTTTTTACGCTCCTCCACCTCGACGGGAACATTCTTGGTGAATTTGCTACCCTGCATATCATAAATCATCTTGATGTCCTTGGTACCCAATCGTTTCATGATGATGCTTTTATAGCCTTGTTTCAACGTAGGCTTATGAATATAGAACTCATCGGGATTGACAGCACCTTGAACAACATTTTCTCCAAGCCCATACGCTCCCGTTAGGAAAACTGCGTCTTTAAAGCCGCTTTCCGTGTCAATGCTGAACATGACGCCACTGCAGGCTTTATCGCTGCGTACCATTTTTTGGACACCAATACTCAACCCAATGCTAAAGTGGTCAAAGCCTTTGTCAACGCGGTAGCTGATGGCTCGGTTAGTGAACAAACTGGCAAAGCATTTCTTGCAGCTTTCGAGGAGGGCTTGGTCGCCTTTGACATTCAAGTAGGTTTCTTGTTGTCCGGCAAAACTCGCATCGGGTAGGTCTTCAGCAGTAGCAGAGCTTCGCACCGCTACGTCCGTATCGCTTCGGTCTTTGTTGTAAGATCCGCAAAGGTCTCTATACGAAGTGAGGATGGCGTCTCGAAGGTCATTGGGAAATTCAGCGCTTCGTATGAGCTCTCGTACTTGATGGCCTTTGTCTTGGAGTTGCTGCATATTGCCTGTGTCAAGTCCTTGAAGAACTTGTTTAATTTTGTCTTTGATACCTGCTTTTTCAAGGAGGTAGTGATAGGCGTGCGCAGTAACGGAAAATCCGTTCGGGATGGAAACTCCTTTAGGTACCAGGAGGCGGTACATTTCACCGAGGCTGGCGTTCTTGCCGCCAGTATATTGTACGTCTTCGATGCCTTGCTGGTCAAACCATAATATGAATGCAGTTGCTTTGTCCATGTTTTTACCTCTTTATTCTATGTTTGTTTAGCATCATAAGGTCGAAATCCTCTTAATGACAGGATTAAGTGCGTTGCAAGGGGTTGCGCCCTTCGGGAGCGCAGCACTTGCTGTAAAACATCTAGGATTTCGAAGATGCTAAACAAATTCATTTTTACCTCTTTATTCGATTGGTTTTACCGTATTGATGGCACCGCCACCTAGGTAGGATTGGATATTTTTCATCGTCATCTCGACAATGCGTTGTTCCGCTTCTATGGTGTTGAAGGCATTGTGTGGTGTAAAGAGCACGTGGGGCATTCCAAGGATCTCTTTGTTCATGCGTAAAATCTCTTTTTGTTCTTGGGTGGCGCCTTTC
>CAYOJS010000103.1:0-3229 GCA_964404345.1 uncultured Methanosarcinales archaeon | reverse complement strand
GGTGGTCATGGATATTGATGCCGAGAGAATCGAGCGCCTTTCGCGCGGCCTGGTTTCAAAAACAGATCTTCTTCTTCGAGTACGTCAAGCCCGGCGCCTGAGAAGAGGCCTTCTTCCAAGGCCAAGTGCAATGCCTTTGTCTCAATGAGACCTCCTCGGGCTGTATTGATGAAGGTGCATCCCTTCTTGACTTGATGAATGTTTTGCATGTTAATCGTGTGGTGTGTGTACTGATTGTAAGGTGCGTGGACGCTAATGATGTCGGAAGTAGAAAGTAAGGTGGGCAAGTCAACAAAGCTAAAGCCAATTTGTTGTGCAATTTGTTGATTGGGAAAAACATCATAGGCAATCACGTTCATGTCAAAGCCTTTGGCGATCTTGGCAGTGTATTGTCCAATGTGCCCGGCGCCTAACACCCCAAGGGTTTTACCGCTTAAGTCAAAGCCTTTGAGTTCGTCGAGAACAAACTTCTTTTTGCGAAGATGAATGATGCTTTGGGGGATTTTACGGGAAAGGGCAAGGAGTAAGGCAAAGGCGTGTTCTGCCACACTATGGCCTCCATAGAAGGGTACATTGCAGACCGTAACTCCTTTCTCGGCGCAAGCCTTCACATCAACGTGGTCAAAGCCTGTACTCATGGTACAGATGAGTTTAAGCTTGGGAAGTTTTTCAAGTACTTCAGGGGTGATCTTGCAGTGGACAAAGATGCAGAGAACCTCGGTTTCCGGGTTGACGCCAGCCTCTACGAGAGAGTGGGAGGAGAACGTGAAGGTGTGGTCTTTCAGGGCTTCTTTTACATAGGGTTCTTGACTAGGGGGAAGCTCATGAAAGTAGATCTGCACAGTACTACACCTCTTTTTAGCTTACTACCCGAATTTAGGCTATAAAAAGCTTTTGCTCTGTTCTGTCTCGAAAGCATTTATAAAGAAAGGGGAGCTTCGGGGATGTATGAATTGGAAATTGGATCGCATGGATAATACGTCTCGTACGCTGCTCTTATTCATCACCGTCTTCATCACTTATCTTATTTTTGTGCCTATCTTGCATCCTTTTTTCAACCCAGATGGGCACATCAGCGAGTGTATGTTGAGTACCTCAACACCAAACATCAAGATCTTGAATATTTTAGCGGTGATCTTCTCTTTGATTGTGGGTTTCTTGGTCAGCTTGAAGCTAAAGCCCAAGTCCGAGGATGGAAAAAAGGACGACTTCTCCATCTTAAAGAAGGCCTTGAGCAAGGACGAGCAGAAGCTCTTGGAAGAAGTCAAAAAGGCAGGAGAAATCACGCAGGACTCCCTGCGCTTCCGTTTGGACTGGAGCAAAGCCAAGGTCAGCGCCATCTTAAACAATCTCGACCGTCTGGATCTTGTCCAACGAGAACGAGTCGGAAAGACCTACAATGTGATTTTTAAGAAAGGAAAGTTCTAAAGGAAAAATGATACAAAAAGAAACAGCTGAAAAGCTCTTAAAAACCTACGAAGATGCATGGGTCGAACAAGATATTAAAAAGATATTAAGTATTTTCAAAGAGGATGGAATTTATCATAAAAGAGTATTAAAACAACCTTTTGTGGGTCATAAGCAAATTGCCGAGTATTGGAAGACAAAGGTGGTAGAAGAGCAATCAAACATTCAGTTCAAGTTGCTCAATTATTACATTGAGGAAGATGTGATTATTGCTGAGTGGGATGCTTGGTTTGACAGTAATATCGAAAAAGCAAGAATGCATATTAAAGAAGTCGGGATTATAGAGGTTGAGGGGAGTAAAATAAGAAGCATACGAGAATATTGGCAGTCTGAAATATTATCTAAAAATAACCGTTCAATACCGTCTTCTTAGCAAGGGATATAAAGGCGTTGGATATCGGGATTGTATGCGTAAAGTATACTGGTTCATTTTGGTGGTTTCAATCATAAACATGATTCTGTCGGGAATTGTTTTGCAGGGTCATAAGGGTTCGAGCAAGATATGCCCTGTTTCGAGTGGTGTTTTTAAGTGCGATGTAGTGTTGGAGAGTTCCTACGCCTTGTTTTGGGGTATTCCTGTTGCTTTGATCGGTTTGGTGTGTTTTGGCTTGGTTGCATTGGTAACTTGGTATGGCCTGATTATTGGCAGTGCATGGGCAGAGGAGGTCATAGTGGTGCTATTGCTCATCGGAAGCCTGGGTGCTTTGCGTTTCTTATTTATTCAGGCGTTTGTATTGGGTGCTTTCTGTCCGTATTGTGTAACGATTGATATTTTAATCATTGTAGCGGCGGTCGTATTCATTTACATGAAGAAGAAGAGGAGGGGGCATGTATTCAATCATAAGGCCTTTAATGTTTAAGTTTGATCCGGAGGACATGCATCACCTTTTTGTGAAGTTTGGCAAAGGGTTGGGCAGCAATGCATTGACCCGAAGTCTCATCTCTGCATTATGGCAGTACGATCATCCTGCTCTTCACACTCAAATAGGGAGTGTGCATTTCAACAATCCTGTAGGTCTTGCCGCAGGGTTTGACAAGTACGCAGAGTTGTACAAGATTCTTCCCAGCATCGGTTTTGGTTTCATGGAGTTGGGTTCATTTACAGGAGAGCCATGTGCAGGAAACCCTCGTCCACGTGTGTTTCGCCTACCAGAAGAAAAGAGCATCTTGGTAAATTATGGCTTGAACAATGATGGTGCTGTCGCCGTCAGAAAAAAACTCTTACACACCTCATTTACCATTCCAGCTGGAATGAGCGTCGCAAAAACAAACGATCCAAAGATGACGGAGAAGGAAGCATTGGAAGACTACGCAAAGGGTTTCACGCTTCTGCATCTGCTAGGATCTTACACCACAATCAATGTGAGTTGTCCGAGCAGTTTTGATGGCAACACAAACACGTACAGCAATCCAAGATATCTACCTAAGTTACTCGCACGATTAGACAAGTGCCATCATCTAAAGAAACCAGTTTTTCTAAAGATCAAACCGGATCATGGCCCAGAAGAAATGGATCAAATCTTGAAAATCACTCGACCTTACAAATGGGTGACTGGATTTGTTTTGAGTAATCTAGCGAAGAATCGTGAAGGGTTAAGTTGCAAAGCAAAAGCAGACGCATTGTGCAAGTCAGGCGGTTTGAGTGGGGGTTTAGTGAAAGAGCAGAGCAACCAACAGCTCGCTTACGCGTATAAAAAAGGAAAGGATCGTTTCGTCTTCATCGGCTGTGGGGGCATCTTCTCGGCTGAGGATGCGTATGAAA
>CAYOJS010000102.1:3805-5791 GCA_964404345.1 uncultured Methanosarcinales archaeon | reverse complement strand
CCATCCAAGATGAAGCGCAAACCCAAGCTGAATATGCTTATACTAAACTAGGAATTCGAACCGCCAGCGTATTATGGATGAACTCTGACTTTGGACAGAATTATAATACGTACTTTAGCGCTAAATTCAGAGAGCTTGGGGGCAAGATATTAAGCAATGAACCTTTGGAATTTTTTGGAGCGGACTATCGAACCGAACTTATCAAAGTCAAAGCGGACAATCCTGAATTCTTACTCCTCATTCACTTTGGAAACCAGATGGGCATTTTATTACGACAAGCCAAAGAATTAGGAATGAACATCCCCATTATGGGTACTTACGAAGCCGAAGATCCCACTATCTTAAAAGTAGCTGGACAGGGCGCGGAAGGTTTGTTCTTAACTTCGCCTGTCGGAAATGAGAATAATCCTGTCGCTGATCGTTTCCGAAATCAATATCAAGAACTCTATGGGCAGCCCCCTACGACCATTGCTGTCATGGCCTACGATGCCTTGAAACTGCAAATTGAAGCTTATCAGTCCTGTAAAGGAGACAAGGCGTGTATGCTTGATTATCTCTATAAAGTGAAAGACTATCAAGGCGCTAGCGGCACCTTTTCTATTTCACCCCAAGGAACGGCCAAAAGGAAGTTTGTGTTCAAACAAGTACAGAATAGGGAATACGTTGTTTTGGCTTAGATGATTCTTACATCTTTTAACTTTCTGAAATCATTATCACCCGTGACTAGTATTAGTTTGTGGTGCTGGGCGGTGGCATAGATGAGCGCGTCCATGGCGGCTAGATTATGATGGACTGATAACTCGGCGGCTCGTTGACAAGTTTCCCATGTTATTGGGAGGAAGCTTCCTCTGCGTTGCATGAGTTCTAAAGCAGTATCTATTTTGCTCTGGTTGTATTTTTCTCGAATGAATTTTCGTTTCACTTCGAATAAAGAAAGGATCGGGGTAAACATCTCATGGGAACTCTCTATAAACGTCGAAATTTCTTCCTTTTCACTTAAAAAATAAGAAACCCAAATGGATGAATCAATTAGGTATTTACATTCGGTCATGCTTGTCCCGTAACCCTTTGAGGATTTCTTTTCTAGAACCGACGTGACCTAAAAGTCCAAAACCTGACTTAGGTAGTGTGTGCTCTTTTTTGATGAGTGTCTCGATCACTTCATCATAGGAAGCTGCTTTGTACTGTTCCCGGAGGCGCTTGAGCCATTCGATGGTATCTTCTTTAACCTGAATTGTGGTCGTCATGAGCTATAGCACTATAGTGCTATATATAAATCTTCCTACGTCGTCTTCCGCACAAACTTAGAAACCTTTAATTCTACACTGTACTCTTCAGGGTTTAAATGGTCTGTTGGAGCGGGAGAGACTTTACCCATGCCGACTAAGTAATTGTCTACATATTGACCCTTTCGCTCGGTTGTACTCAGATCAAAATGGCCCAGGTCCTTGCCTTGCTTGGCAATGGTCACTTCTACGGTGACACGGCCTGCCCATACACAGGTCGTTCCTACAGGACAGCGAGAATCTTCTTTCACCCGGATGAACTGTACTTTTAATTGATCGGAGGGAATATTGGCTGCTTGACCGACTTTAAGTGCAAAAGAAACGTCCAGCCAGGCTTGAATGTCTGTGCTTTTTGGAGGGTTGATTGGAGGCTGTGATTCTTCTGAGGGTTGAGGAGTGGAGGAACTGGGTGTGGGTGTGATCTCCACTTGCCTTTGTACCTGCGTAACTTGGCAACCAATTAAGAATAAGACCAGAAAAGACAAGGTGCAAAGACGATTCATTTTCATATTTCATACTCTCGAGTTTAAAAACCTATTTTCTTTTAGGCGCCCCAGAGAGCCAATCCACTTCTTCCCCTTCTAAATTCAGGCCTTTCCCTATTTGATGCGCAAAATCTTTATTCTGCTTGCACGCGGCTAAGAAATAAGGCAGTGCCGATTTGATAATACGCTTGGATGAGGTGTGAGCATGTGCTGCC
>CAYOJS010000102.1:1497-3795 GCA_964404345.1 uncultured Methanosarcinales archaeon | reverse complement strand
ATCTTCAATAGACGCATCGTCGGCTTGTAAAGAGTCATCTCCCGATACTTTTCGTCCTTTGCGAGAGCTACACCTGAGGATAATAAGTCATAACAATACACATAGTAACGGTAATGCTGCCAACGACGGATACGGCCAAAGAATTGATCGGCGACGCTCATGGCATCGTAAGCCCTCAACAAGTCTTTTGGTTTTGTGTACTCCTTTGAGAGATTCTCATCCATCCACAAAAATACCTTTTCCACGTCCTCGTCCACCCCTTCCAAAGCACCTCGAGCGGTCTTCGGATCCAAGGTCTTAAAAATCTTTACCAACGCCTGAATCATGGTCTCGGAACGCTCTCGTTCGCCTAAGCTTAAAACAGAGTCTTTGGTGACCTTTTCTCCCCCTAAAGATTGCAAATCGTTTAAAGCACCTCGCATATCCCCCCCACTGGTCCTTGCGAGCAGGCGAAGTGCGTCTTCCTCAAACTCCACCTTTTCTTCCTTGCAAACATGCTTTAACCGCTCTAAAACATGCTCCATAGATAAAGGCTTTAATTGGACTAAGTTGCACTTGTACGTGATGGCGTTGAACTTGTAATCATAGGGCTCGTTTGCCGTGAGAACCAAAGGAAAGGAACTGGACTGAATCAACCGTGCAATTTCAGGAATCCCACCCCAATCGGAATGGCCAGAAAGGCCGTCCATCTCGTCAATCAAGATCAGCTTATTTTTTCCGAAAAGCGACATTTGCTGTGATGCACTACCTACGATTGCGTTTAAGGACTCTTTATTGCGTACGTCCGAGGCATTGACTTCAATTAATTCTAGGTTTTCTTCCTGCGCCAAGGCGTGCACGAGCGCTGTCTTTCCAATCCCAGGAGGACCAAAAAGCAAGAGCACTTTTTGCCCGGGCTTGTAGTTTTTTACGTATTTTCTTAACGATTCCGAAGCCTCCTGTTGTTCGAGTACTTCACTTACTTTCTTCGGAGCATACGCACGAAACCACGGCAAGGCTTTCATGTAAACAAAGAAAAGAAGAAGGACTTAAAAGACTTGCTGTATTTGTTTAGCATCTTCAAAATCCTTGATGTTCAATCATTGGCGCTGCGTTCCCGAGGACCTCAGAAAGCAAAGCTTTCTGGGTTCCCAAGAGCTTCGCTCTTGAGGAGAGCGTCCCCTCGCAACGCACCTGATGTCGTAAGCAATAGGATTTTGACCTTAGGATGCTAAACAAAAGATTTCCTACCCACCATAGGATATGCGGTTTGCGGTTGTTCGAAATGGAAGGCCAGGCATTCGATTTCCATATGCTGGACCCACTATGGCCCCGGGTCTGTGAAGGCTGTAGGTGTCGGGAACATACCCGGCAAAGCCTCCTGTCACTCGACTTCCCCGATTGTTCGGATCAAAATACGGCCCACTGGGAGAGACTTGCTTAAGACCCATTACCATTCTCGGAGCATACCCCGAAGGCCGCATGGCTAATGTGTATGGACTGGCTGTGTTTCGATGATAATTTAACCCATCCGCTGATACGCACACTGCTAGCAACAAAAATACAATCCCTGTCATTAAAAGCTTCACGTTCTTCACCTCTTAATTTATGGCCATCATCTTTCCATTCACTAATTGATAACTCGGCGAACCGCTTGCTACGTAGGCCTTCGGTTTTTGCTCTCGAGCAATACTCAAGCCTTGATCAGCCCCTAACTGTTGTTGGGCATTGTACAACTTAAACTGCCCTCTGTGTCGGTAATATTTTCCTAAACCCACATACCAACTCGGTGCATAGGTAAAACTGCTATAGGAAGGAGGCACTACCTGAAAACCCTTGCTGTACATGGTTCCTTTTACCGTCGCGCCGGATTTGGCTACAGTACCTGACAACGGAGAAGCGGTTTGATAACAGGAAGGACAATTTAAGGTGGGTTGATCAATCCCTTGTTCTTGACCCCAACCGGGGGGGGTTGCTGAAGCAGCATACCCCCAAACACTCACTATAGCGAATAAGAATACACCCAACCATATAGCTCCTTTCATGATCCACCTCTATTTACTATATAGTATTTCAATGACTTCGGAGGATTTGATAGCATAAGCCGCTTAGAACCCCCTTCTGCATCTGTCTGCCCTAATCGGAGTCGGCTGATGGGGTCTTCATTGGGAGCTCTACGATAATACGCATTCGCTCCCTGTAAGAATAAAGGATTGTACGTGTTCCCCACTGGACGAGGGATTAAGACCCAACGTCCACTATTACTCGCCCAATAATACGGCAAACCTGTAGCTGGATCATAATAATTTGGACGGTTTA
>CAYOJS010000102.1:0-1483 GCA_964404345.1 uncultured Methanosarcinales archaeon | reverse complement strand
CCATGTTCCATAACCTGGTTGGATTACAGCGTAGGCGAGCTGTAAGCCTAACAGAAAAAGTAAGCTTACCTTGATTGCCTTATGATTCACGCTTCACCTCTTACAACAAGAATTGCACTCCACAATCCTTGAATGAATCTTGCGTCTTAGACGCCAATCATCCGTAGCAAGACAAGTCCGTTGTCACAAAGTAATACCCGTCATGCTTCATCATCTGACACGAATACTTGAATGAATTCGGCAAAACAAAAGGCATTCGGATCTCGTACTGATTTGAAACAGCTGGAATGAATTTCTCTGCATAATACAGCTTTAAAGGGCCAGGATGCCATGCATCTGGATAGAGCAGTTGACCATGGTGGATCAGATCATAGGAACTGTATACCCTAACCACTGGACTGATTGTGCTCGTTTGATAATACATTGCAGCTGCGCTTCCTACCAGTAAGGAAAACAAAACCACCAGCCCAAAAATAAGTTTACGCATATTAAACCACCTCAAAGTCTTACTCACGCTCTTTTACGACTATACATGACTTACCCATATATATAGCTTACGATGATCTTCTCTTAAAATCCCTTTATTACCTTTATAAGCATCTGGGAGCATCTTTTTAAATTACATTTTAACTCTTTAATAAAGGATGCATTTGAAGCATCTGGAGGATCTATATGGCTACCACTGTTGCTGAACCCACTCAATCTACTACTCGACGAATAAAAAAACCTTCCCAACCTCTTTTTAGACATGCTTTGAGAACCTTACCTGTAGAGCCTGCTCGCGGGGGACATCTCCTCTTTCACCTTCAAGATGCTCCTGAAGCCCCAGAGCTTAAATACGAAAAAGACGATGATGCCATTGACGATAACGCAACCACAGACCGAGCCTACCGTTTGATATGCCGAAGACAAGGCGTGCTCCCTTATGCGTCCTTAACCTTACATTGGCATAGTGGCACTGGTTTCATGCCCGATCCATATGCCCGATCAGGAGATAGAATTCTTCGAGGTCCCATCTACCTATCAGCAGAAGGCCTTTTGGCCTCTCGAGACGAATTCTTGCGAAGAGGATTCCCCGATGTGTATGTTGATTTCGAAAAAGTACATGACACGACTGATGCGAAGCCATTGGAAATGGAATTCAGAGAGGAAGGATTACTTCAGGTTTTAGTAGCAGAAGGATATGAACTCAGAAAAGGAAAACTTACCTTTACCGAACCACGCCAAACTTCAGCCACGAAAGTCGACACCTGGTCAACCACTGAAGTGCGATTCGCGACAGAGCCTATCCCCACCCGAGCAATTTTATTGGGAGGAAGACAACGAAGAATGTCTGCCGGATTGGAACTCGAGCTCGATCCACTTTCTACTGGAGAGCAAACCTTGGCTGAGTTAACAAGTTGGTTTGACCACCTTCAAAAGCCTTATAATTGGTTTTCCTACCGGTCTTGAGCGAGCCGAAGGCGAGCGATGACCGGTGGTA
>CAYOJS010000101.1:4863-5940 GCA_964404345.1 uncultured Methanosarcinales archaeon | reverse complement strand
ACCAGCTCATGGCTCGAAAGCATGAGCTGGTGACTTCTTGTTTTCGGTCCGCTTCAAACACAAAAACACGCTTCTAAGAACTTAAACCTTTCTACCACCGGTCATCGCTCGCCTTCGGCTCGCTCAAGACCGGTAGGAAAACCAATTCTAAACTCTCCAGATACGCCGAGGAAAACCTAACTCTAAATTTACAGCTCATGAATAGCGAACCTTTTTAAACCACTCCTACCTATCTACCTTAAAAGAAGAGCAGCACAAGCGTTTTCTTCAACTTCTAAACTCGGTAGTTGAGGAATACCTTAACTATACGATAAAGGGAAAGCCCAAGATCTGCTTATAGGCTCCCGGATGAAATTATGAACTTTCAAGAACTCGGATTACCCCCCACCTTACTGCAAGCTATAGAAAAAGCAGGCTTTACTGAACCTACGGAGATTCAAGCGAAGACCATCCCCCCCATTCTACAAAAAAAAGACATCATTGGACAATCTGCAACTGGCTCTGGCAAGACGCTTGCCTTTGGAGCTGGCATCATCCACAACACCACCGCCGGGCAAGGACTTCAAGCTCTTGTCTTAACTCCTACCCGTGAACTCGCCGAACAAGTCATGCAAAGCCTCTCAACGTTTTCTCACTTCAAACACCTTCATGTTGTACCCATCTATGGCGGCGTATCCCTCAACCCCCAAGTCCGCGCACTAGCATCGGCGGATGTTGTTGTTGCAACACCTGGAAGACTCCTAGACCATTTAGAGCGCAGAACCATTCGACTCGACAAAGTTCAACCCCTTGTCCTGGATGAAGCTGACCGCATGATCGACATGGGATTCATTCGTGATGTTGAACGCATCTTAAAAGAATGCCCCAAGACACGACAAACCATGCTTTTTTCTGCAACGCTTGCCCCTGAAATTCAACACATCTCACGCAGACACATGCAAACCCCCTTAACCATCAAAGCTGAGACGTACGTCGACCCTAAAAAACTTCATCAGATTTATTACGATGTTCCCAGACACCAAAAACTTTCTGTTCTTGCACACCTCATCCAACAAGAAACCACTGGGCTCGTCATGG
>CAYOJS010000101.1:0-4853 GCA_964404345.1 uncultured Methanosarcinales archaeon | reverse complement strand
TGGTTTTTTGCAATACAAGACGCATCACGGATTTTGTTGCAAAAGCTCTCAAACACGCCCAGATCCATGCGACCCCCATTCATGGCGGCTTGACTCAAAGCCGACGAAGCCAAACGTTGGAACGATTCCACACTCAAAAAACCCAAGTCCTCATCTGTACAGATGTCGCTTCACGCGGCTTAGATATTCCAGGTGTCAGCCACATCTATAACTATGACATCCCCAATGATCCCAAACAATACATTCACCGCATCGGCCGAACAGCACGAGCTGGCAAAGAAGGAAAAGTCATCAACCTCTTATCTCCTGAAGACCATGACGCCTTCTACCAAGTCCAACGAGAATACAACGTCGCCATCAAAAAAGAAGTCACTCCTCAAGCACCCTCTATTCAAGTTCCAAGAACTGAAGAACGCCCCAACCGATTCTCCAGACAACCCCAACGAGGAGGAGGGCCCCGACGATTCGGACGATCTGAAAGTGGAAATTCACGAGACGAATCTAGACCTTCACGACGGTTTGACCGACCCACACGAGTCCCCCAATGGGGACGCGCCTAAATCAAGAAAATATTCTCCCACTAAGTTTTTACTCATAACGCAAGGCTTCCACTGGATTCATTCTGGCAGCATTACGCGCAGGGATGATGCCTGCAATTACCCCAATGCCCATGGCTATAATTAAACTCATAATAATAACTGTTGGTGTGACAACAGTGGCGACCGTACCCCCACCACCCCTTGCAATCCCTGGCAAGACTAATATATATGGCAGCCCATATGAGATGACAATGCCCAACAAAACACCCATAATCCCCCCTCTTGATATCCAAACTAACCCCCCTCAACGCCGCCACTTCAAACTCCCCCATCTGATAGACTTTCCACACTTTCTCTAACCGAATGATTGAAGCCTTCATAAACCCCCCTAACTGTTTTTTAAACGCAATCCCTATGTAAAACTTTCCTGAAAGTTACAAAAATAAAAAAACAAAAAAATTACTGAACAGGTGCTACTTGAGGAAGGGCTTTCCAATTTTTATGGCTCTTTCCCATAGGATGACCCATTCCTTTACGACCCATATGGTTTTGACTCTTACCTAGATGGTCTGAACCTTGGTCCATTCCTTTAAAGCCAAGCTCGGCACTGAGTTGCTTCACCTTATCGGAATCTCCTGCTTGCTTAGCCTTATAAAGCTGCACAAACTGAGGGAAATTTGCTTCGGTGACTTTATCAGCTATCTTAGAAGGCATTCCGCTGCTTTGAACTGCTGCTTTCCAGGCATTGTAGTCTCCTGCTTCCATGGCTGCCTTCACAGGAGCCATCTTGGCTTCCATGTCCGCTTGCTTTTGGGCCATTTTCTTATGCTGATCGACCATCTTCTGGAATTCGTCTTGCGTCATCCCATTTGCTCGAGCGGTTGCTTGCGCAATCACGGCTGAACGCCAGGCTGTCAAATCGCCTGCATCTAAGGCTTGCTGAATCGCTTTCATTCCTTCTTTGTCCTGGGATCCTTTATCACCAAAGAAACCCATTCCAAAGGGTGCTGCCAGTGCTCCGACCGCAACTACGCTGATCAAAAGCACGGCGAATAGAGGCATTGTTTTGTTCATGTTGTCCTCCGGATAAGTCGTTTGCTTATCTGAATTATCTAGATGGTAGTTTTCTTTATAAACAAGCGGAAGAGAAAATGTATACCTTACGTCCACATTTTTATTACTTAGGCCAATAATACCCACAACCCTTAACAAGCTTTAGATCATCTGGAGTTCTTGGAAAGACATGGCAATTCGGCGGCCGTATAGAATAAATCATACAACGCTCAGATTTTAATAAAGGACACTCATACCCTAACTTGCAACACGCCGCCCCCTTCTTTCCATCTGCCGTTGAACACTTTGTAGGCGTACAACCCCCTTTCCTTCCCAATGTTATCCCTTCTGTAGTCCGGATCAGCCGAATCGTTTTATGAAGCGTTTCTTTTATAGGCTTACGATCGGCCTTACCCTCCCTTTCCTTGACCTGTCCCTTTACCATCTCAATCCCCCTTCTAAAAACAGATCCTATTTATAAAGAATAATAGCGAATCTCGTAAATATAAAAAATAGCGACATTCGCTAGCATAGCAAATTGCATAAATTTAAAACTTTCGTGCAATTTGCTATAAGAAACTCAACTATATACTTTACGTCCACTTTTATTATAAACGTAACAAAAATACTATTTTTGGAACTCCCAAAAATTTCGTGCTAACGCAAAAGGCTTTAAACCCACGAAATTTTTGTTAGTAAAAACATTCCTGCCACCATGATAAGACCCCTCCCTTTTTTCGACCCCTTAACCTTCAGCACGGAACTGATATTCACTATTATCGCCATTGCCTTCTGCTTTGCCATTTACTTTAAGACCAAAGAGACCTATGAACTGACTCGATATGAAGGCGTTCGGTACTTTCGAAATGCCTTCTTCTTTTTTGGCTTATCTTATGCGATGCGCTTCCTCTTTAGCTTCCTTCTGTTCTCCCGCATGGCCTTTGACCTGATCCTTCTTCCTCGAGCCTTGTTTTTGCCCCTCTTCATCCTGCCTCTGGGATACTTTAGCACCATGGGCCTCTTTTACCTGATCTTTAGCCTCATCTGGAAACGGTTCGACAACAAAAGCCTACTCCTCTTAGGCCATGGGGTTGCGATTCTCTTATCCATTCTATCCTTTGCCACCCGTTCGCACCTGATCCTGCTTTTACTCCAATCCATCCTTTTAATCATCGCTGTACTCCTTAGCTTCTTTGTTCGCCAAGGAAAGAAAAAACTATCCCAGACCAAAATCCTTTACTTACTCATCCTGGTTTTCTGGCTCATCGACTTATGGATCATTGACCGAAGGAGCCCCTTTTCAATGGGCATTCAACTTTTATCCTACTTGATTTCCCTTATTATCTTCATTGTGATCTATCATAAAGTCTCAAAGTGGGTAAAATGACCAAGAAACGAGAACGCTTGGAAGTAATCTTTGATATTTTAAAGATCATTGGTGATCACCATAACTCCATCAAACCAACGCCCTTGCTTCGATATTCGAACTTATCTTCCAACAGCTTCTTTGAATACTATACGGAGCTGATTGCAAAAGAACTCATCAAAGAAATCAATGACGAGAAAGGAAGAAGGTATATTACGCTTACCGACAAAGGATTTGCGTATCTGGACAAATATAAACTGATTCTGAAGTTTATTGATGAGTTTGAATTGTAGAATTAACCAAAAATGCTCTTCAGCCAAGCAACGAAGCGATCCCAAGGACTTTGTTCGGGCTGATCCTGAGGTTCAATAGGACTACTGCTTGAAGCGGTGCAAACCCCCCTTGCGCAACTTTGAGAGGAACACTCATAATACTGCGCGCAGGAAGCGCCTTCGTCCTTCACCATCATCCAACCCGATGAAGAACAATACTGATTGATGCCGTCATTTGCCAACTGCTTACCTACCGGGAAGCAACCCTCCTGCCAGATGCAGCCATTGCACGGAGCGGGTGTACTTGGCGAGGAAACTTGCGAAGGCGGCGTAATCGTCGAAGGCACTGCTGCACCTTGCTTATCCACACAGAAATAATAATGATCATCGCAGACAAAGGAAGGACACTCCCCATCTGAACTGCAACACTTCTTTCCTTCCTCACAACACACGTGACGCTCGCAATGCGCGGACGCACACTCTGCATTCGTATCGCAACGACCGCCTGCACTCTTTTTCACATCAAAGCCAAAGCCCCAACGATTCTTGGACTCAGCCTTTGCTTCTTCTGCCGTAACGGACGTGATGCGCACCTTTACCCCAATTTCCCCCTTGTTTTCATGATAAAACGAGATGGTGTTTTTTCCTGCCCGGAAGAAATTTGTTGCGTCCAGCCAAGAACCTACACCGGACGTTGCGTCTACGACTTGACCAATGGAACGATCCATGATAAATACCCCATTGGGCGTTGACGACTTTACATTCCACACCAAATTGTCATTTACTTTTAACATCCCATTCCAACCCATGTACTTGGCAATTTGATCGGGACTCGAGGCTTCGTAATGCGCGATTTCGATCGAACGGAAATCCTCTGGAAGCGTAACGGTTAAAGTTGCTGGACTACGAGAAGGAACGGTACCTAGATCTACGACGTTGGTGTAGGCTAAGACGGCGGGGATTAATAAGAAGAACAATGCTAAAATAAATCCTTTGTTCATATTTGCGGAAAAGAGAAACTCCTATATAAATGTACCTTTCGTCTTTTTTCCTACACCTAATCTTTAAAAAGTACCCTTTCTTATTCATCCTAGCGAAAGACTTAAATAAGTGAGGCCACTTATTATGGATATGACTAATATTACGCTATCCATCCAAGACCAAACCTACCGACGGATGCGTAAATACTCGGAAATCAGGTGGAGCGAATATGTACGCAAGGTGATTGAAAAACGACTCCAAGAGTTAGAACAACTTGAGAAACATCCTCTCCAAGAAAGCATCCTTACCATGTTGGCTTCGGAGGATGTACTCAAAAAAGACTGGGATAACCCCCAAGATGAACGGTGGAACCATGTATGACCAGAACGACATTGTTTTAGTTCCTTTCCCTTATTCCGACTTAAGCGCTGCTAAACAACGACCTGCCTTGATTTTGTCTAACTCAACATTCAACAAAACTCAAGACCGCATCTGCTGTCTTGTTACCAGTAAATCCCCTCCTGAAGGCGTTAAAATTAGCACAAATCACTATCAACAAGGCCGACTTCCTTTTCAAAGCTGGGCCAAACCCTCTCGAATCTTTACAATACATGGGTAAAGTCAAGTCGGGTGTGCTGAGTT
>CAYOJS010000100.1:0-5956 GCA_964404345.1 uncultured Methanosarcinales archaeon | reverse complement strand
TCTGCGGCGGCGGCCGAGTGGGAAGCCACGTCGCGGACTTGCTAAAACAACAACACAAAAAGTGCGTTATCATGGAGCGAGAAGAGACGCTCGTCAATGATTTACAACGACAAGGATACACTGCTGTCGAAGGAGATGCCATGGAAGAAAAAGACCTAATGGGTGCGGGCATCTTGTATGCTCAGGCTTTAATTGCGGTTTTGCCTGAAATCGAGAAAAACATTCTTACCATTTTGACAGCTAGAGAACTACGTCCGGATCTGGTTATATATGCAAGAGCCGATCGATCCCATATGGTTAAGAAACTCAAAAATGCGGGAGCCAACTACATCGTGTTGCCGGAAGTGGTTTGCGCGGAAGAAATTGTACACGCCATTGTCAAAGAAGAAGGTGGGCGCAAGGCGTTTATTCATTGACGTAAATAACTCAATAATAATTGCTTACGTCAATGATATAGGAAATGGGCCATTTCCAATTACTAACAAAAATTTTTGTATTTTTGGTGAGCCCAAAATACAAAATTTTTGGAAGTCTCAAAAATTCGCTTTTAAAGACGAATTTTTGTTACCATTGACCTGTTTCCATCAACTCTTGCTTTCGCGTGTCTCTCCTGTATTTTTCCAGCACACGAAATACAGTTGAATGCATGCTGCCTTTCAATAACATCTCGATGGCCCTTCGTGTTTGCATAACAGCCAATGATGAGCCGATGATGGAAATGGTTTTGCCATAGACGCAAATGTAAGTGTCTGTTAGGCTTTCGATGATTTCACGAGATTTACCATCGGTTCCGATCACTCTTCCTTTTAGACGCTGCTGGTGGTTTTTGTCAGGGGTGTATTCGTTCAATGAAATCACTTCCAAAACATAATCTTGCTTTAATAGCAACATCGCAATTTCAGGATTGAAGCCGCGTCCTATGGAACGAATTACTTCTTTTAAGATAAAAAGCTTGAATGAGTCTGAGCCAGTCATAGAAACTTCCCCTTCCCCTGAATCAATGCTGAGCTTACTCTTTGTTAATTCTTCCAATTCCTTCTTGATCTTGCCTTTTACCCCGATTATGACAGCGATGCGGTCCTTGGGGATTCGTAGGTGATAGGAGAATTCTTGCATACCTAACGTGAAATGAGCATGGTTTTTATACTTTCTGGAAGCTTAAGAGAAAAATAAAACCCCTGCCGAAGCAGGGGGTTTACGGATCCGCCTTCACGTTCTTTTGGGGGGTGAAGTGAAGGCGAAGAACGTTAATAGATGAGTTCTAAGTCCAGCTCTTGCGACAAAACCCGCTTCTGAGTTTTCTTCGCTGAACGTGCGGTGACTTTTCCTAAGATCCAGGGGCTTTTTACGCCGGTCATGAGTGTTATGACAGTTAACTTGCCCGTCATGTTATCATCGATTCGAGCACCCCAGATCACATTGGCATCATCATCCATGCTTTCGGTGACGAGTTCGCCTACCTTGCTTACTTCTTCTAGGGTCATGTCAGGACCGCCAATGACTTGAATGACTGCGCCTGTAGCGCCTTCGTAGCTGATGGGCAGTAAGGGGTTGGTTAATGCTCCACGTACGGCTTCTTCTACGCGGTTTCCTGTATCTGAAACCCCCACACCGATGGCTGCTACGCCACCGCCACTCATAATCGCTTGGATGTCTGCAAAGTCTACATTTACAAGGGAGGGTACGGAAATGGTTTCTACGATGCCCTTGATCATGGTAGCCACGAGTTCATTTGCGACGGCAAAGGCCTGATTTACAGGTAAACTGCCGGCAATCTGGACCAGACGGTTATTGTCGATAGCTATCACGGTGTCACAGTGCATGCGAAGTAGATATAGGCCATATTCTGCTTTTTCTACTCGTGAACGTTCGATTTTGAATGGCATGGTTATGGTGCCGATGACGATGGCTCCTAGGCTTTTGGCTGTCTGGGCAATGACGGGGGCTGCTCCAGTGCCTGTTCCGCCTCCTTCTCCCGCACAGACAAAGACCATGTCGGCGCCGGTTAATGATTCTTTGATTTCTTCGATGCTTTCATTGGCGGCTTGAGTTCCTTTTTCTGCAAAACCTCCACAACCTAACCCTCGAGTTGTGGCTTTTCCGAGCAAGAATTTGGTGTCTGCCTCCATCACGTCTAAGTGCTGTTTGTCTGTGTTGCAGGCAATGACCTTGGCTCCTTTGAGGCCTTTTTTATAGAGCCAGTTGACCATGTTGTTTCCGGCTCCTCCCACTCCAATGACTTTGATGACAGGTTCACTTGATTTGGATAGATTATCAGTGGTTGTTTGCTCCATTTTTTCCTCCCCAAGTCTTGCAGTAGATAGTGGAAACTATAGTTCATACTACCGCAATCTTTATATTTGAGTAGGTCTAATCCTACTTTAGAAATCGCTTACACAACGCCAAGTGTGTATGTTTGGTTCGTCTCGCCAAAGACGAAATCATGAAGGTTTCGCCAAAAACCTTTACTCTTTTCTATTCCTCTTTAGTTTATAAATATTATTGAAGAAGGAAATATAGGTTGCAGAGGGGATTTGCTTTCTCGACGATGGAAATTATTGTCTTTTTACTACTTTTGAGAAGTTTTTTACTAACAATTCTCTAAGCGATCCAGCTTAACCGCTTGCTTGTCGCATAGAATCTTATTGTCTGGAGTGCCTATTAAAGGGATGATGGCATATTGAGTTCCGTCTTCACCCTTTGAAAACGTAATTTGGCGTGCAAAGCGAATATTGACCCCTAACTTAGAGTCTTTAATATGAATCTCGTTTTCTGTCTCTTTTGAACTGGCCCTGAATACCAGCTCTTGAATCTCTGTTGTTCCAGAGTTCAACACTTCTAAGTTTACTTGGTTGTCTTTCCAACAAAACTTTCCCACTATGCTTATCTTGGCTTTTTCGCATGCACTGCCCAGGTTGGATTCGCTGAGCAAGTTGCTACTCCAGTTCATGATCATCGCTCCCAATGCTACCGCAAAAGCGATCAATAATACAGTGGCGATTAAAGGAGAAATCCCTTTTTTATAGAGCACTATATCCCACCTCTTTTTCCCCCATAAAACCCTTTTACCTTCTTCTTCATTTATAAACATTTCGTCAAGAACGTTACACTCCCATAATTCCCGCGAAGACATGATTCAAAGCGAACACGAAGACGAAGTATAAAACCAACGCGGAAACCCAAAAAATCGGGATGTATTTGATTCCTCCACGAACATCTCCTTTCTCTACGATACTGATGATCATGGAAGAGAAAATGGTGATAATGGAAAGAGCCAAGACACTGAAGCGTTTAAAATCTTCTACTTTAGGACCTCCGAATGATAAACTGATGGGACTGCTAAAGCCACCCCCTCCTCCGCCTAGGCTTCCCCCAACTGTTGAGGAAAGGGAAGTTACGATCTTTAACAGTTCCAATGATAAGGCGAACAAACCTGGAGCAATGAAGATGACGATTGCCATGATGAAAATGGTGAAAGATAAAGTTGAAGCGGCCAACTCTGCCTTTAACATGTTTGCCTTTTGTAGGTCTTCTACTGCACTGTCGATGACCTTTGAAATGTTACCCCCGCTTTCGATTTCACTTACTAATAAGTCAATAGAACGCTTTAGAATGGGGGAGTTGTATTTATCTGCAAATTCTTCCAATGCTTCTCCGACATCGTTTCCTGTCAATACTTTTTTACTTACCAAAGTGATCTCTTTGGCTAAGATTCCGAATTGAGGCTTGATTGCCGCCCATAAAGCATTGTCAAAGGACATACCCCCCTTTAGATTTGTAGAGACCAGAGATAGGTATTCTTGCAATCGGTTCTCTAATTCTCGCTTTCTCTTGTAAATGCGAATATCTAGGAAAAAATAAATGACTAGAATAATAAAAAAAGCCAACCCTAATTGGCAGACCACCCAGAATCCGAAGGTCCCGAGCATTAAAACCAAGCTATTCAAGCCTTTTAGATATGAGTAGATCCAGATGAAATAAATGGCATACGTGATGCATAAGGTGAGGTAAAACAGAAAACCAAAAAATCTGTAAGGTACCTCGTCATAGCCCGCTTTGAGCACAAAACTCCTTAAGGTAGGGATAACCTTTTTCGGAACAAAAGCCTTACCAAAACTCTCCAAGGATAAAAGCTGCATTAGAGGTTCAACCTCGGTCTTACGCTCTTGAACAAACTGATAAAGAACAACTCAAATATGATTAAGAAAAATAAAATGACGAAAAAAATTGTATTGTCTATCTTGATGGATACAAAACTCGATACGATAATGAGCATTGTGATACCCAATGAAGGAACTACAACGGCTGCTAACATATAGAACAAAGTGAAGCTGTTTAGTTTTTTACCGTATCGCTGCAATTCGATTAGTTGACTGTTGCTGATTTCATCTAGAATGGATTCAAGAACCTTACTGACGTCAATACCAATTTTTAGTGAATTGTTAATCTGAAATAAAATACGCTTCATCTTTTCCGATGGGCAAAACTCGGTCGCCTTATCCAATGCCTCTTCAATGCTAGCTCCTAATTGGATATCACGAACAATCTCTTTGAAATAATTGCTCGCTACACCATAACTATGGCTTGCCTCTTCAAACGCTTGTAGCAATGGTTTTCCCGAGTTCAACTTGATTAGCAAGAACCGCCCAGAAAAAAGAACATCTTTGTCTATTTCTTTTGCTCTCCGCATAATAAGAGCATTTGCGGAGGATAGCATCATAGGGAACAAGCCCATGAATAATACAAAAAAAATGGGGACTATCAGAATGATAGGTAACTCTGCTTTTAAGATTAGTAAGGTTGCCGCAAAAGTCAGGGTTACAGAGCCGACGGCAGCGGCCTTTAGCTTTTCGTTGACATACTCTTCCGGCTTTTTATCGATGTGGGCGGTTGATAGTTTCTTTTTCAGATAGGGCATCGAGTCTGCTATCCTTTTAGATAATCCCATCCTCATCCCCCGTCTTTAACGTGCCCGTGTAGTACTTTGCGAAGATCATACCGATCTTGTGAACGTCATCTACATTGTTTTTCGCTAACCATCGAAGTATCCTTACTTTCATTTTGAGGTCATCTTGAATTTCTATGTCAGTCATACCGGAGTAAAGCTTTAGGCGCTCCAAAACCGTTCGTGAGGGATTCACATTTTCCAATTCGTCTTTTTGAACATTGTGGCGCATGAGGAGGTTTAGGTCTCCGTTCGGCAACACCTCAGCGATTTGTAAGGTTCTTCGCTTGTTTGTTCTACGATTCCTGTTTTGGACAATGATCAGTGATAAAGAAGAGATGACTGGTTTTGGGACGTCAATTGGGGGATTTGTCAGACGAGTCATGACTTCTTCTGCGTTGTTGGCGTGAATGGTAGAATATACGCTGTGACCTGTATGCATGGCCTCTAACAATACTTCGGCTTCAGCCTTTCTACGAATTTCTCCCACTAAGATGCGGTCGGGGCGCATACGCAGGGAATTAATAAGCAAGTCCAACATGCTAACTCCCCCTTTGCCTTCAGGATTTGGCAGACGCACTTCCATCGGAACCCAGTGTAGGTTTTTTGGCAAGACTAATTCTCGAGTGTCTTCAATGGAAATGAGGCGTTGGTTTGGTGGGAAAAAGTTGCTGATAACATTCAACATACTGGTTTTACCTGAACCGGTTCCTCCTGCAATGAGTATACTTAATTCGTTTTGAATGGCCAACCAGACCAATGCGGCAGCCTCGAACGAAATGGCATTTTGTTTGATGAATTTGGTGATGGTCCACGGATCGGCTGCAAACTTACGAATGGTGATGGTATTTCCTTTATTGGAAATAGGGGAAAGAGTGGCATTTACGCGATCTCCACTCATTAGATGTGCATCCATTAAAGGGGCTAGGTTGGTGATCTCTTTACCAATCTCTCGCCCAATCATGGTTGCGTAATGTCTAATTTTTGATTCAGTAGTGATGTGGATGGTGG
>CAYOJS010000099.1:0-5979 GCA_964404345.1 uncultured Methanosarcinales archaeon | reverse complement strand
TTTGCCATCCAATCTTATATTGCTCAGCCACGTCCATTAGCGAGGGTCATTTATGACCTCTGGGAAGTGCTGGTTATTCTTTGCTCTCTGATGTTTATATTCTGGAATAAGAAAATAAGGAATCTTTTGATATTTGGAGTTATTTATTTAGTTTTGGCGGTATTAATGTGGTTTGGTTTTCTTACTTTTATAAAAGCACCGTATGGGACTTTTTTCTTTCTTTGCGCTTTATGGTTCTTGGGTGATTGGTTTAATATGAAGATATTTCATAAAAGTGTATTCTCTGAGCTTATTCAGGGGAATTATTATATTGCGTTCGGGATTATTTTGTCAACTGTTTTCTTAGGGGCTGTCACAGAGATTGCGAATCTTCCATTTAAAGCCTGGTGGTATAATTGGCCTTTTCCGTCTATAGAAATGATGGGGCTTCCTTTGGTGATCGTGGTTTGTGGATGGCTCCCGTGGGTGTTTGCTATATTCATATTTTTCTATCCCTATGCCCTGCAGAGACCTAAAAAGTTTAAATAAGGTTAAAGGGTTTTACCCACCATCTTATCCAATTGCGCAATGACTTCTTCACTCTGTATCTTTTTCATGCACTGTACGCCAATCCTGCAATCGACAACTTTTGCGTTATGGATACTGATGCAAGGGCTGCAGGGCATGTTCTTGTAAAAAACATGGTTCTTAGGTCCAAGCGGTCCATATAGCTTGGGAGTTTCAGGACCGAAAAACGCCAAAACAGGTACATCCATGGCATTTGCCATATGTACAGGCCCTGAGTCATTGCTGAGTACAAAGCAGGCTTTCCCAAGCAAATAACATAATTGTTTTACATTCTTTGTTTCGCCGGAGAAGTTTAAAACACGATTTTTGTTTTTGACCAATTGCCTGCACTGTTCAGTATAGTTTTTTTCTTTGGGGGCGCCAATCATGATAATGGGTATTTTGTGTTTCTGTACAATGTGATTCATTACAATAGCATATCCTTCAGGACTCCATCTTCGTTCTAAAGCTAGATTGCTCGTATTGACATTGACCACGCAGTATTTTTGGATCGTATGTCGTTTGAGTAGTTCATCAACATACTTTTTGTCTTCACCCGGAATGTAGGGTTTTTCAAGCTTTAAATCAGGCTTCGCAATGCCCAGTGGTTTTAACACTTCAAGGAAGCTCTCCGTGATGTGGCCGTATTCATGGTAGGGCACGCGAAGGTCAAACAGTCCTCCGCGTCCTTGTCCTTTAGGGTCAAACCCCATGGAGACCTTGGCACCGGAGAAGTGTGTAAGCAAGGCGGTAAATCGTGCAATGATCTCTAAGTCAATCACAAGGTCGAGCTTTTCGCTTCGTAGGCGCCGCAAAAGCCTTAGTCCATCGGTTGCCATTTGAAAAAGGCCATTCACAGGAAAGTAAATGATTTCATCAAATAGGTCATTTCCGTCATAGAGGCCTCGATTGTTGCTCATGGTTAAGAAGCTGATCTTGGCTTTCGGATAGCGTTTGCGTAAGGCTCGAAAGGTGGGGCTACAAAGGGTGATGGTACCTAAGCCCCACATCTTGATGACGAGTACCTTCTTAACCTCCATCTTCTTAATATCATAGGTGCGTCTGTGGGTCCATTTGAAGAGTTGCAGCAGTTTGCAGAGAGGTATGCCTAGTTTTCGATCAATGAATCGGATGGCGTTTATGTGCATACGCTTAGTATAGGTAGGGCTTTTATAACATTTACTGCCTATATAAGCTCAAATTCTGCACAAAATCCATTTAAAGAGCAGCATTTAAATAAGCTTGTAGGAGGGGAGAGATGGAAATGGGGGAAGCGAAATGAGTAGAGAAATGAATAAGCCAGTCATCGAGCTAAGCCATGTATCAAAAAGGTTCAGGACCTTAGTAAAGGAACCAGGTCTTAAAGGCAGTCTGAAGAGTTTGTTTTCCCCAGAGTATAAGGAAGTGTCAGCTGTAGAGGATGTTTCATTTCAGCTTAAAGAGGGCGAACTCATCGGCTTCATTGGTCCGAATGGGGCAGGGAAGAGCACAACAATTAAGATGCTTACAGGCATTCTCTTCCCCAGTTCAGGAAAGTTAAATGTACTAGGTTTCAATCCGCAGGAGCAAAGAACGCAGTTGGCTTATAAGATCGGGGTCATCTTCGGCCAGCGCCAGCAGCTTTGGCATCACCTGCCTCCGATTGACACATTCAACTTATTCTCAAAAATTTATGAGTTGGAGGAAGAAGCGTATCAAAAGCGCTTGAACGAATTGATCTTATTGTTTGAGATCCGTCCTTACCTATATACACCCGTACGAAAGCTTTCACTAGGGGAGCGCATGCGCTGTGAGTTTGTGGCTTCGCTTCTCCATCGCCCAAAAGTCCTCTTTTTAGACGAGCCTACCATCGGGATGGACATCATAGCAAAGAAAAGTGTGAGAGAGTTCATTCGAAAGCTCAATCAGCATGAAAAAACAACCGTCATCTTAACATCACACGACTTGGATGACATTGAGGAGCTCTGTCCAAGAGTGATTATCATCAACAAGGGAAGGTTGATCTATGACGGAACGATGAATCGAATTAAAAATCAGCTCAAGTATAAGGTTCTTGAGCTGTACTTTGATAAGAAAGTCCAAACGTTACCGAAGATCCAACATACAAAAATCATCAGTCAAACCCCTTTCAGCGTGAAGGTAGAGATCGATAAGACCAAGGTTCCGGTAAGAAAAGTGTTGGATGTTTATCTTAAGAAGTTCAAAGTAGCAGATATCATCATAGAGGATCCTCCGATTGAGGAGATCATTGAGAGGTTTTATGCGAAATGAGCCTGGCCAAGTATTATGAAGTCGCAAAAATCCATGTATTGGAAAAGGTTTCGTATAGCTGGAATCAGGTTTTTTATGGGCTCATCATTGGGATTGTATTGTTCGTATTTGTGCACATCTGGCAGGCGATTTACGCAGGAAAGCCGACCATAGAAGGGTTTTCAATCGCCCAGATGATATGGTACCTGGCACTCGCAGAGGTCATCGTCTTTTCTGCAGGGGGTGGGGGCATCGAGCGGATCGGAGATGATGTGAAATCAGGAGTCATCGCAAGCTCCTTGACAAAGCCGCTTAATTTTGTGGGAAAAGAGTTTGCGGTCTTGCTGGCTAACTTTTTTTATACCCTCCTTGTTTCAGGCTTTATCGCCTTTGCAGTAGCTTATCTTCTTGTAGGCCCTATTCCGTTTCATCTTGCAAACATCCCTCTAGTGCTTGCGATGCTGGTTGGAGCAGCGATACTGAATTTTACTCTGGTAATCTTTCTCGGGCTCTTTGCTTTTTGGTTTGAGGACGTGTCATCCATCTATTTTATTTATCAAAAGTTTCTTTTCATCCTGGGGGGAATGTTTGTTCCGCTTGATGTATATCCTGTGTGGATTCAAGGAATAGTAAAGTATCTTCCGTTTAGTTTTATCATGTACATGCCATCTAAATTATTTGTTCATTTCGATTGGGATGTCTTCTTGACGGGGATTATAGGGCAGGTCGGGTGGATTTTAGTAGGCGCTGTGTTGTTAAAAGTGATTTACGATAAAGGGATAAAAAGGGTGAACATCAATGGGGGTTAAAGCGCATCTTTCCTTCTTAAAAGCCTTATTCAAGCTAGAGTTAAATACAGCAATGGAGTACAGGTTTAACTTTATCTCGCAAACCATCGGGATGTTTGTGAACGATATGTTTTGGATTTTCTTTTGGTTTTTGATCTTTCAGAAGTTTGGCAGTATTGGAGATTGGAAATATCATGAAATGTTACTCCTGTACGCAGTATTGCCATTGTCCTTTGGTTTAGTTATGGTCTTATTTGGGAATTGGTCTTCTTTATCTAAAATGGTCGAAGAAGGGGGTTTGGATTATTACTTGACGCTCCCTAAGAATGAGCTTTTACATATATTGGTAAAATGCAGATACGCCGGTATGGGAGATGTGGTTTTCGGATTAGTCATGGCCTTTTTTACTTTATCTTTCCAGAAAATACCTCTTTTTATGACTCTAGTGATCTGTTCAGGGTTGATCCTATTAGGATGGACGATTTTTGTGAACTCATTTTCATTTTATTTTGGAAGATTCCAAGAAGCAGCCAGAGCAGCAAGAGAGGCCATCATGATCGTTTCAGGGTATCCTTTTTCAGTATACTCGGGTGCAACTAAGTTTATCTTGCTCTTCATCATTCCAGCGGGGTTTGTAGCTGGAGTTCCAGTTGAGCTTCTAACTCATTTCTCCATGAAGTGGTTCCTAATCACAGTAGGGTTTAGTTTAGCCTTTTTTGCTTTCTCGGTCTGGTTCTTCTACAATGGTCTTAGAAAGTATGAATCGGGAAATATGCTGGCCATGAGAGGTTGATTTAGATCATTAGTATTTGCTTTACTTCGGATGAATCAAATTCAGCGTCAGGTGATAGGCTTCCAGGAACTGTGTTTTAAACTCTGGCCAGCTTCGTAACTTTCTAAAGCGGTTCCAGATGTACCAGGGTCTGAAGTAGAAGGTGAGAATGGCTCTTCGTCGCAGTTTGGAGACTTGTTTTTTAGTCAGGTAGTGGCTGCCCATGGCTACAAACGTGCCGGCTTGGTCCATGATTTCAACGTCTTTCGTGATTAGTTTCTGTTCAAGGGCTTTTTGTCGTAGTCCCGTTCCCATTCGAGGAACAGCAAAGTTAAAGGAAGCATAGTCGCACTTCAATTCCTTCGCGAACTCAATGGTTTTCAAGCAGTCTTCTTCGTTTTCTTCAGGGACGCCCATAAGGAACGTGCCCATGGTCTTAATGCCAACCTTCCTAGCCAAGGCAAACGTTTTCCGAATCTGGTCAACATGGAAGTCTTTGATGTAGATATCCAGCAGTTTGTTGTCAGCGAATTCAACGCCGAACATGATGGTGTCGCAGCCGGCTTGTTTCATGAGTTGCAGGGTAGGTTCGTCCATGACGTCCACGCGGCTAAAACAGACCCATCTGAAGCCAAACTTCTTTTGAATCATGGCTTTGCATAGTTCTTGGTTGATGGGTTTATGAACGCCAAAGGTCTGATCAGAAAAATAAATGTACTTCACTCCTAATTTCTTGAGTACGCGCATTTCCGCAATGATCTCAGGCACTTTTCGGAACGTGTAACCAAGCGTCGACATAATGCAGAACGTGCACTTATAAGGGCAACCGTAATTCGTCAGCATCGTTGCCATGGGATAGTCGGTCACAAAGGGGTAGCGGTAGTTTTTGCCAACAAACAAGTCCTGCCGGGGCATGGGTAGGTTCCATTCGCCGTGTTTGTCGCTTTCGGGCGCCGTCTTAATTTCGCCTTTTTTATTGCGGTAGATCAGGTCTCTAATTTTATCTTCGTTGCCTTGTAGGAACTGCAAGACGCCATCCGTAGAAAAGTTGAGTACAACGGCGTTGATCCAAGGGTGTTTTTTTATCTTTTCAGCTCCATTTTCTTTGAAGATGTCGCCCGAGCCAACCATGATCTTCCTAAGCTTGGCCACTTTCTCTAAGAAGGGTAAGTCTTCATCCCAAGAGACCGAACCGATAATAAAGAGGATAATGTCTGGATTGACTTGTTTTATCTGTTCCAGGCAGTCTTTTTCATCAACCTGATCTATAATACAGTCAATCAGTTTTACATCGTACTTCGTGGAAAGCCAGCCGCTCTGGGCAAGCAAGTCAACGGGTTGAGGGTAGTAATTGGCTTTAGAGACTTTGCTGCAGTAATAGTCTCGAATGTACATCTTTTTCCCAGGGGGGTTGAGTAAGAGGGCGGTTTTTTTCATAGTGGTTTGCGTACGGATTCACGGTAAGTAACGGTCGTGAATCGATCCTCGAGAAGAGGTCAGGGCCGTTTTAATAGTTTATGGTATGATAGAAAGTCTTAAAAAGCCGGGTCTAAGGGGGAAAAAGACAATGTATAATTCCGAAATTAGTTCTCACTTCTGTAGTATATAGGTTGTTTTTAAAGT
>CAYOJS010000098.1:0-6094 GCA_964404345.1 uncultured Methanosarcinales archaeon | reverse complement strand
TTTTCTACGATTCCGGACAGAGCCGGAATTGAAATCCTTCTGTTAAGCATTCAAGGTTTGGATGACTTCTTGCACGACGCGCTCTTTGTCTGCTTTCGGAATCGTACAGCCCGCTGCATAAGGGTGCCCCCCACCGCCATACTTTTTCATGACTTCTCCGAGGTGCTGCTCGTTTTTGTGCTTGCAAAAAATATTGACCCCACAACTAATTTTATAGTGGTCTTTTTCGTGTTTGCTGTGGTAGACTGTAACAGTATACAAATGGTCTGGATACATGACGTACAGTTCGAAGTGATTTCCACGAGGAAAGTTTGCATCGTGCGTCAGGTCAACAAGCAAAACTTCGCCTTCTTGCCGGACTCTTTTTTGAATTTGATCGCGCCAGTTTTGTAGGTTAACCTCGTATTGGCTAAGTCTTTTTTGTACCCATTCATCGTTGAATAGTTTCTCATCATCCTGAGTTTCTAGCAAACTCAAAACATGGCGTTTGTAGTTGTCATCATCGGTCTTTTCGCCAAAGTCTAAGGTAAACGAAAGCCGGATCCATCGATTAGGATGGCGTACGTCTTCTTCAGTGAAGCGGGCAAAGTCGATCTTGTCCGCTGCAAGGATGATGCCCATGTATTCATTCAGTTCAGGGTGCTGATCTTTGTAATACTCATAAATAACACGAGGAGCACTGGGAGCGCCTTTGTTAAAGGTACCCTTCGAAGCGTTGACTTCATTGGTGGCATGGTGGTCAAACCACAGCCCTGCTCCCGGCCAGGGTAAGTCAGCGATAATGTCGTGAGGGGTGCTTTGAAAGGCTTTTGTTTCAACACTGCGTGGATCCATAAAAACCACGTCCAGTGGCCCATAAATCCTTCGTAAGAGCAGTGCAGAGATAAGGCCATCAAAATCCGTGTGGACGACGATGCGGTTGTAGGTGTGTTCCATGTTAAGCATACTCACTTAATTTCTTGTTTTGCTTGTGCTTCTTCCAGGCGCCCAATACTTTTAAATTAGAAGTATGGATGGCTCGTTTAGCTAGTTCTTCCATAGGGATCCACCTGGCTTGCTTTTTTAAGGTTTCGCCTTTTACAACTTGGCATAGATAAGCGTAGAGGGTAATCGAAAAGTGGCTGTAGACATGTTCAATGACACAAAGCGGTTTGGGTTCAGCATAGACTCGTAAACCTGTTTTTTCTTGAATCTCTCGTTGGCAGCATTGGATGAGCGTTTCTTTTTCTCGTCGGCCGCCAGGGAATTCCCACATCCCCCCGAGTAAACCTTTTTCTGGGCGTTGAATCAATAAAATCTTCCCACTTTTCTCAACAATCCCTACAGCAACCTCGTAGTGAGGTTTTTCTTTTGTAGGGGATTTGACAGGAAGCTGTTCTTGAATGCCAAGTTTATACGCTTGACAGAGTGATTGTACCGGGCAAGTAGTACAGGAGGGATTTGCGGGAGTGCACACCAGTGCTCCTAATTCCATCAGGGCTTGATTGTAATCTCGGGCCTTTCCAGAAGGCAGCAGTTCTTGTGCGGTCTTCCACAGTTCTTTCTTGGTCGTCATTTCTTTCGGGTCTTTCCGAATAGCAAACAATCGTGTTAAAACCCGAATCACATTGCCATCCACCAAAGCGTGATCTTTATTGTAGGCAATACTCAACACAGCCGCAGCAGTATAGGGTCCAAAGCCTGGCAACTTCAAAGCCGTTTCGTAATTTTCAGGTATTTTTCCCTCGTATTTCTCAACAATCTCCTGCGCAGCCTTGTGCAGGTTTCGTGCTCGGGTATAATACCCAAGTCCTTCCCAGGCTTTAAGCACTTCACCCAAAGAGGCTTTAGCTAACGATTCTACCGTTGGAAACTGCTTTACGAATCGTTCATAATAAGGAGTGCCTTGATCAATTCGTGTTTGTTGCAAGATCACTTCAGAAATCCATATTTTGTACGGATTGCTTGTTTTTCTCCACGGTAAATCACGCTTGTTTTTGGTGTACCAGAAAAGAAGTGAGTTCTGAAATTGTCGTATAAAAGCGGTCTCCATAGAGCAGGAAGAAGGTTTGAAGTTTATATGATTTTATGCAGCACGAAGAAGATCGTCAATTCCTCGTAAAAAGCCTTCATCACATCGAGGGATGCCTTCACTGCGTTCAGTGTCATAGAGGTCTCTACGCACAGCCGCAAGGGTATCGGCCCAGAGTTCATCGAAATGAATAACAGGGTATTCAGGATTTATAATCCCTCCATATCGCTCAGCAAATCCATTGGCTTGGCCAAATGCAATAAAGGTAGGATCCCCCCCTGTTAAAACAGGTTTTAGCGTTTCTCCTTGCTCTTCCACAACTAAAAACATGTCTTGCAATTCACGAGCATTAAAAGCAGCAGCAAGCGATTGGCTAGAATACCCTTCTTGAAGCATCACAACAGGAAGTACTCGCAAACGTTCAGAACCAATTTGGATATAGGTTGCGTAATGCCCAGTCACATCGGGGTTGTTGAGCATTCGCCCATCAAAAACAGGGTGACTAAAATCAACAGGATGCGGTCCAGTATAACCAAGATGTTTTCGTAATGCCTCCATAAGGGCAGGATTTTCTCGAGAGAGAACATGAGCTAATTCATGATCGCTAAGATAAGCCAAAGTTCCTCGATCTTTACACATGGAGGTTGTTCGGCTATCTGTGTAAACTTCTGTTCCATTCACAACATGCGCCAATCCCCCTTCAACAACATCAGTGGTGCGAACAAGAGGAATTTTAGAGGGCAGTTTGAGTCCAGACCACGTTTGACGAGTGTGCCGATAATGGTTATCAAACAATTGGAAAAAAGCACCAGCTTCTGAAACACCTTTGGATTCGGAAATGCGTGAGTCCCCCCAAGACTTGACTGCTTTTTGATAAAGAGCGAAAAGCTGGTTTCTATCTCTTCTGCGATCTCCAGTATGCAATTCTCCAAGACGCATTCGTAAATCCGCAGAGGTGAGATGATCAAATCTGTTTGGGGGAACAACAAGTTGTTTTCCAACGTTAGGATTACAAAATAGAGTATATCTTCCAAGCAAGTCAGATACGCTGTAGGGTTTTATAACCACTTCAAATCCTACTCGGCGAGCTGTAATTGCTTCATCCTCAGCACCGGTAGTGCCGATTAAACGAGAAGCCTCTCTTTCAGGAGTTGTTTCTAAAAAACCCCTACTCTGCAAGGCTTTTCTCACTTGTTGAATGGATCGAGCATCACCCTGAGGAAATCCTCCTAAATTAAGGTTGGTGTCTAAAAAATAGAGTTCCCGAGGCTCGCCAGTCTCACACTCAGGTAAGAACTCTTCCATGGATTCAACAGCAGTAACATGATAACCAGCACCCTGTAAGGTGAGCTGAGCGGACATTCGAACTGCAGGGTTATGCAATCCTACAAGGGCGGTCAATTCAGGTTCAGGCATATTTCATGGAATGCCCCTCATCCTTTTAAACCTTGACCTTAAATCCAGCCATAAACCTTATAAATCGCTTCAAAATCTCAAGGGGTAAGGACAATGTGGGCGTAGCTTGCCTGAAGTCACAAAATCCGTAGGATTTTGGGAAGCCAAAAATGCTTGCATTTTTGAGCATTTCGAATCGCAAAGATTCGAAAACAAATAAAACAATGGAGGCTATATTAACATGGGATTCTACAAATACATTCGTGAGGCTTGGAAGAATCCAAGCAAGGGCTTGGGAGAAGCTTACAAAAACAAGCTTATGGAGTGGCGTCAAGAGCCAGTTACCGTTCGTTTAGAACGACCAACCAGATTAGACCGCGCCCGTTCAGTGGGTTACCGAGCAAAGCCTGGTTTCGTCATCGTTCGGCAGCGTTTGGATCGTGGAGGTCGTTTCCGTCAAAAAGCAATGATGGGTGCCCGTAAGCCAAAAAAGCAGCGTCGATTAAAGATTCTAGACATGAGCTATCAAGTGGTGGCGGAGCAACGAGCAAACGATAAGTACGTGAACTGCGAAGTCTTAAACAGTTATTGGGTAGGTGAAGACGGAAAGAACGTCTGGTACGAAGTCATCCTCGTTGACCGTGCACATCCTCAGATTCTCGCAGACGATCAGCTCATGCATCTTGTGCAGAGCCGTGGTCGTGCCTACCGTGGCCTTACCAGTGCCGGTCGTAAATCACGCGGTTTAAGAAACAAAGGCATGGGTGCTGAGAAGATCCGACCTAGCCTAGGCGCGAATAAGGGGAGGCATTAGTTTTCCTTATTTTTTTCTTTATTTTGGGATTAAGTTTATAAGAGAATACTCACTCCTTGTGGTATGGCAAACGTCGCTGTGAGGAGTCTCGATCCTTCTGCTCATAGAGAACTCTGTTATGCACTAATAGAAGCAGGGCATACAATCGTATATGATCAAGTGGCCGGTCGGTTAGATGACCCCCAAAAGACCTTAGATGGAATTTTAGAAAGAAGCCCAGATGCCATTGTCGCTGATGGAGCATTAGGTCAAAAAGGATTATTAGAAGCGTATGCCGCCCGAGAGGAAATGCCTCCATTAGTTGCTCTGACTCGCGTCGCAAATCTACGGGGAGAGCTAAGAGGTTTTACAAAGCATGTAGTAGAAGGTCAGAAAGGGCGAAGCAATCTTGGGCAATACATCACCGATCTTCTAACACCAAAATAAAACATAGCCCCGTACGGATTCGAACCGTAGTCAACGGATCCAGAGTCCGCTATCCCTGGCCCTTTGAAGTTTGGCCGCTAGACGACGGGGCTATAGAAGTGGGTTAGAAACGTAAGGTTTTTAAATGTCTCTCTTTTCGGCCTGTTTATGGCAAAGATCAGAAAAGGCATCTCCTACAGGTTCTTGGAGCGTCCGAACACACGAAAGTCAAAGTATCGCATCAAGAATTTCGTTCGTGCAACGCCCAGTCTTATAATTTCAAAGTTTGACATGGGCGATGTGGATCGAAAGAAGAAATTTGAATACCAGCTCGTATTAAAGCCTAAAGTAAGCTTACAGATCCGTCAGAACGCATTGGAATCGGCAAGAAAGTCCAGTAACGGTTTGTTAGAGCGTAAGGCAGGTAAGAACTTCCGATTTAAACTTCGTCTGTATCCTCATCATATTTTGCGAGAAAACCCCATGGCTTCGGGCGCAGGTGCAGACCGTATGAGTATGGGTATGGCTCAGTCCTTTGGTAAGCCCATTGGTCTTTCCGCGCAAGTCATGGCCGATCAAGTCATTTTCGAATTGTGGGTAGACAAGCCTCATTTGGATCTTGCAAAGGAAGCATTAAAGCGTTGTCAGAGTAAGTTGCCGTGTACATGTACGATTGAAGTCAATAAAGTAAATTAATGTTTCTTGGCGTATTCTAAGAACTGTTCTTTGAGTTCATTCAACGAAGCCAGTGCACCGGGGTGTTTTTGTAAGAAGTCTTGGACCTGCTCCTTTTCCAATAAGTCGGTTTTAGTGAGGTATACAATCAGGGGTTTTTCAAGTTCACATAGGTGCTGATAAAGCCTTTCTTGATCAGCTAATGGATAGCTTGTCTCCGTGAGATCATAGACATAGACGATGAGGTGAGCCGCATATTGTAAGGCTAAGTAAGCTTGTTGTTCGATGGCGCTCATCTTGTTAAATCGTGTTAAAGCCCCGGGTGTATCAATAATTTGAAGAGTATAAGGATGTTTCTTGTAATAGCCCAAATTGAGTTGTTTAGTCGTAAACGCGTAGTTTTTGATCTCGGGTTTAGCAGTTGTCAATTTGCTGAGGAGCGTGCTTTTCCCAACATTAGGGAAGCCGGCAATGGCAACCGTGTACATTTCTTTGATGGTAGGGTAATTGCGGATGATCTTGCGGCATTCGTCCAGGTAAGAGAAGGGCACTCGTTGAAGGACCGAAGCAATCCTCCCCAGGCAGGTCTTGATTTGTTGCCTGATGTCTTCAGCAGTGGGGCTTTTGTCAATTCGAAAGCCATACGTTCGAGTGAGTTCCTTGATCTTGCCTTGGGACCAGTGCAGGGTAGAAAGCCCTTTTCGCAGTTTTTGGACATCAAGTGTTGCAGTCAAGAGTTGCGTGTAGAACTCATTCAGTCCGTCTAGGGAGGGGAATCCTTGGGTGATGGTTGT
>CAYOJS010000097.1:0-6206 GCA_964404345.1 uncultured Methanosarcinales archaeon | reverse complement strand
ACCAAAAAAACTTCTAAACACAAAAAAACAAGAGTTATTCAAACCTCTCTATAATGAACTGTAATGCTGTAAGCAAATATCTACGCATAAAAAGAGATAGACCTTGACTTTTATTTAAATTTTCTCGATTTTTCAACCTAAAACACACCCCCTCTGTCTTCCTACTTCAGAAAGGGCTTTTAAACGGCTAAAACTAGAGAATTCAACACTTGGGGGAAAATAGACCTGACGCATACTTAACAGCTCACCCTGCGGAAACCTTTATATACTTACAATATATCCAATCTTGATATAACCTGCCCTTTGGAGGAGACCATGACAAAAATCAACCTGAACCTGAAAGGAACGCACTGCAAAAGCTGCAAGATAGTCATTGAAGACGCTCTTGGCGACCTTGGAGCTACGAACGTCCACGTTGAGATCAACGAGAAAGAACAAACTGGAAAGGTCAGCTGCGAATTTGATGACAAGAAAAAAGTCGTGGAAGCCATCCAAAAAGAAGGCTATAAAGTCGTGTAAACCTCTATGAAAAAAACCATCTACTGCCCCGACATCACCTGCGGAAGTTGCGTAAAAGTACTCACTCGAGTCTTTAATGGCTTGGACGGAGTTAAGACGTTTTCTGTCAAGAAAGACCATATGCTTGTGGATTACAATGAAAAAAAGATCCGACCAGATGCTCTGCTAGAGGCAGTCAGAGATAAAGGGTATAGAGCCGACTTCACTCCGTTCAGCCGGAAGACGTTCAAAGAGAGAACACGTGAATTTTTGGACAATAAAAAAAAGTATAAAATTGAATATACGATGCTGCGCTATACCGTCCTCTCATTTTTTCTCTTAATCCTCCTCGAAATCCTTGGATATTATACGTTTTTCAAGCAAAACTATGGCTTCCTATCTCAATATGGGTGGTGGATCTTTTATACGGATGTGAGCGTTGTGGCGTTGGCGGCAGCGATTTGGCACTTTAAGTCGTACCGAGCTGAAGTTTCACATATGGTTGGTATGATGATCGGAATGACACTTGGGATGAGTTCCGGCTTATTGATTGGTGCTATCTTAGGCGCGACGAACGGGCTGTTTATCGGAGCCACAACAGGCATGATTTTTGCCTCACTTATTGGTGCATACACTGGAAAGTGCTGCGGCGTTATGGGTGTTCTAGAGGGGTTGATGGCTGGACTGATGGGTGCTATGATGGGCGCTATGATTGTCGTCATGCTCATGGCCGAACACTTGATGTGGTTCATGCCTGTTTATGTTCTGATCCTCTTGATTGTGATCATTGGATTGAGCTATATGCTCTTTGAAGAAGTCGTGGAAGACCAGGAAAGCATTGAGAAGGTACCCATTGATTTTTGGACGTTCTTTTCCTACTGCTTCCTTACTGTTTTTATTTTGGTCTTCATCATGCTGTATGGTTGGAAATCGGCGATTGTGATGGTGATGTAGAAGAGTAATAAAATGAAAGATGCATTGTGATCTAAAATGAAAAAAGACTCGAACCTTTATGTGAAGATTTTGGCTGGAGTGGTGATCGTTGTGATAGCTGCATTGGCGCTTATGAACTACAAACCCTTACTGCCTCGAACTGAGGAAACCCCACAACCCACGCTTTCTGAAGGAGGTTATCAACAAGCTCTGTTAACCTATACGGCCAAAGGCTATGAAATGGTGCCTTCTGTACTAAAAGCCGGCGTGCCGGTACATATAACCGTAGATCTAGAAAGTGTTACAGGATGTTTACGATCTGTAACGATCCCGCAACTAGGTGTGAAGAAGACGGTTTCGGAAGGAGATCATGTCATCGAATTTACACCCACGACTCCTGGTGAGTTTACCATTATCTGTGCCATGGGAATGGGAAAAGGAATGTTTAAAGTGGAATAAGAGGTGAAACCATGAAAGAGAAGATAACGATTTTGATCGTAATTGCACTTGTCCTGCCAACCCTTGTCTCTGCCTACGGAATGGGCAGTCATTCCGGCGGGATGGGTTGCGGAATGGGAGGAGGAATGCATTCTAATACGGGTTGGCCTATGATGCATCATCGGGTGAATACGAGGTATTCCCCTAGCGCATATGATTACGGTAGGAGTGTAGCGTATTATCCTAGCACCTATGAAGAAAGATTACTGACGAGAAACACTCAAGAAACGACATCCTATAATCCTGGCAACGGAGTCCAACACAGTGCACACCATTAAATAAGCTTGTTTAGGGACGAAGAGTCAAAATATTTATGAGGTGAAAAAATGGAAAAGCACTATGTACATCCAACTGGATTTGCAGCGGCCATCACAGCTGGTATTGTGTATATCCTTTGCGCCGTGTTTGTTGCTATGTTCCCCCAAGGAGCCCTACGCTTCTTCAACGGCTGGTTTCATGGCATTGATTTAACACCTTTGGCTAAGGCTGTTGATATTACTTTTGTCAACGCTTTCGTTGGCTTGATTGAGATTATGGTTTTCTTTTACATCGTTGGTGCCTTGTTTGCCTGGGTCTACAACCACTGTGTGGAACACTGCCAGAAAAGAGGATGGATTCAATAAGAAAACAAACTAGATGAGGGATGAAACTATGCGACAGAAAGGCATTCGTAATACAGTTGTGGTGATAGGGCTTCTTGTGATTATTGTCATTGCTGTTGTGCTATTGAACACCTCAAATAAGAATTGCGAGTCGATCAATGATCCTGCAGCAAGGGACGATTGTTACCACGCGATCGCGCACAAAACCCACAACAGGAACCTTTGCGATAAAATATTCGACACAGAAAAAAAAGAGCATTGCTACGATCACGTACCTGATTAAAATGACAACCCTCATCCTAGGGCAAACCCTTGTATTCTGGAGCGGCATCCTAGCAGGAGCCTCTTTTATTCTGCTGATGTTCACCTGCTCTTTCAACCTAAGATGCATGAATAAGATTTGCTCTAATGAGCGAAGAAGTAAATTATACTCCTGGCATAAATATTTCGTCAAGTCAACCATTATTACCCTAACGCTCCACATAGTCCTTGCCTTATTAGCCTCTCTTTTCCAGATATGGCTATAAAATAAGTCTTGAGACCAAACAAAAGAGGTGAAATCATGCATGAATCTAACGATACAAAACACGTGTGGCTTATGATGCTGGCCTGTGCGGTTCCCATCCTTATTCTTTTTTTGCTTCCCGTTTTAGGGATCAAAGGAAACTACGGCTGGGCGGCTATAGTCTTAATGGTTCTCATGCACCTCTTCCTTATGCGAGGGCATAGCGGGAAGAAGAAAACGGGGCATGGGGGGTGTCATTAGTTAGGCAGGTTATACTCTTGTTCTTATCTGCTCCATAGATATGGGACGTTTAAGGTGAAGCGAATATTTTCGGAAAATAGGCTCACTTTTTGCTCAACCTGGTTTATTTTCGATCCAACCGTAAACCTTTCAGGTTTTCTCGGATCGACCTTATTAAGAACTCCCTTCTTTTTAGGATATGGTCCGACGCAAGTCGTCTTTATCGAAAGCTTTAAATACATATGTTACTGACATAT
Organism: uncultured Methanosarcinales archaeon; assembly: GCA_964404345.1. GTDB lineage: Archaea > Nanobdellota > Nanobdellia > Woesearchaeales > SM23-78 > JBBSWA01. The sequence continues at coordinate 2,673 of CAYOJS010000097.1, read as the reverse complement.
GTTTTATACGTATGCTTTTGGCGACGTATCAGGGTCTGTCTATTATTCCCTCTCGAAGTGCCATGCGGGAGTTATCTAGATATGGTTTGGATGCTGAAGACTGTAAGGAAATCCTTGAGCAGGGTTACTCGCCCAGAAAACGTGGCAAAAAAACAGTTGAAAAGTGGTTGGATGTTGGAAAAAAGACTTATAATGTTGTGGTGGTTAGATCCTACAACTATCAATTCAAAGAGGAGATTTACCTTATTAAACATGTAGGTCGATTCAGCCGAAAGAGGATAAAAAATGACCATTAAATGTATATGTGGTGCTAAGGCTCCTTATGCTAGGAATATGACTTTTAATAAATACAAGATTGATGGGTGGAGGTGCAAGAAGTGCGGAGAAATCTATTATGAGCCAGTACAAGCGCAGAAAATATTGTTATTGAATAAGTTGAAGAAAGAAAAAGTGAAGGCTAAATTGGGGAGGATCCGGAGCAATTTGATCTTACGACTACCTAAAAACATTGAGTTTGCTTTAGGTCTTAAACAAGGAGAGGAAGTCTTGCTACAAATTGAAGGGAATCAGTTGAAGATGAGTCTGGCTTAAAGAGGATACTATGAACCAATCCAACAAAACAAAGACGCCATAGGAACCTAACGCTTTCCAACGGAAAGCGGCTGCATGGACGGCTTAACAAGTCGCGTGTGCAGAGGTTCGGAGGCATCTTATGGTAAGTAGAAAAGATAGACGACATAGCGGCTATGTCACTCCGCAAGCTGTAGCACAGCTTAAGGATTTAATTAAGCATGATCTCTTCATTAACCCTTTTTATGATGATTGGCAAGATCGCCGAGATGGCTTTCGGGACTGGTTTAGGGATTTTAAACAGATCAAAAAGATTCACCCTAGAAAATGGAGAAATAGCGAGTTAGCGAGTAAGAGAATAGCTATGAACCTAAAACAAAAGAAACTTCTAAAAAGAAGAAAAGCAAGGCTTTTATAGCGGTGGACCTTCTGTTCTTCCATGACTAAAATAAGAATTGTTGGGGGGCCTGGCAGCGGAAAAACGTACGCTGCAAAAACATTATCTAAAGCTTTACACCTTCCCCATTATGATCTTGATGATCTGTACTGGGATAATAAATCCAATACGTATGGCATAAGGATGGATGAGAAGAAACGAAACAAGAAGCTTAAGCAGATCACGAAAAAGAAAAAATGGATTATTGAGGGAGTCTATACTCATGAATGGATCACACTCACATTCCAAAAAGCAGATATGATCATCATCCTAAGCCCCTCTAAAATCATGCGCACCTACCGAATTACTAGGCGATTTATCCTTCGAGAATTAGGACTAGTAACCTCAAAAAAAGAAACCTGAGAAAGCTTCAAAGGACTGGTTGAGTGGAATTGGCGATACTATGAGAATGATCTACGGAAGATGAAGTATAGAATACGCCGGTTTAAACGCAAAATACGTGTTTTCTCGTCTGCGGATGAAGCGATACTATATATGCTTAGATTGGGGGTATATTAATAAGCCCTATTCAATTCACTTTCAGCATAAACATAGGCATTACAATATCATGGTTGGTGATGTTGTCGGCAGAGCCCGTGACGCCGGTTACGGAGGTTTTTGCATCTAAGCATTCTTTGACGGGGGCGTTTTTACACGTCGAAAGAAGATTTACAATGTCATAGCCAAAGGCAGCCACAAAGTTGGGTTCGTGATTGTACTTTACTCTGAACTTTGCCTTGAACTCTTCACTGTTTCCAGGAATGGAAAAGGCAAATTGCTCTGTATAGAAAGTGACTTTAGGAGCTTTGGCTTGAGTATCTGGATCGGATTGAACATTGGATACCTCAACAAGGGGAATCTGCAATCCTAACTCTACTGCCTTTTTTAAGATTGCCAAGGACTCACTAGGAGGGGTGGGAACAAAGACGAAGGCTTCTGCTTTGGACTCTTTTACTTTTAGGAGGGGGGTTGAGAAATCCAGATCATTCGGTTCATACGCTTCCATGAACACGATTTCTTTTCCTTGCTCTGCACTCAGCTCCTTAATCTTGTTTGCTACTGATTTGGCATACTCATCGTTTCTATACAAGACGGCTAGTTTAGAAAGGTTCCTGATCGGCGAATCTTTTGAAGCGAATGCCGGAAGGGCAAAATGGTCTGCATTGGAATAATATCGGTAGGTATATTCGTTTGTTATACCATTTGCTGCACTCTGCGTGACGATTAAAGGGGTTTTAGCTTCTTTTGCAATGGATGCCAACGGAACACTGACTATGCTTAATGAAGACACAAACACATTTGGCTTTCGAGACTCTAAGGCGTGATACGCAGAGATTCCGTCGACAGCCGTTCCCTTGCTGTCTTCAAACACCACCTTAATTTCCGGATGATTTTCCAGAGCGAGTTCCATGCCATTACGTACGCTTTCACCCCAAATCGCTGAAGGGCCTGTCAGAGGAAGAATGGCGCCTACCAATAATGATTGTTTTGGAGCTGTAGAATCGAAAGAATTTTTTGCGCATCCTGAAATCAGGAAAACCGAAATCAAGAAGAGGGTTGAAAACAGAACGGGACTTTTTGATTTCATTCCTTCTCAGATAGCGATTTGTTATATATAGAGAGGTTTGAATAACTCTTGTTTTTTTGTGTTTAGAAGTTTTTTTGGT
>CAYOJS010000096.1:0-6390 GCA_964404345.1 uncultured Methanosarcinales archaeon | reverse complement strand
AATAGTAACCCCCACGGATTCCCACCTAAGGACTAAGCCCTTAGGAACCCCCAGCGCACTACTCACCTTGTTCGTAGTTCACTTATAAAAAAATAGCCCCGCACGGATTCGAACCGTGGTCAACGGATATCTTCACAAACTTCAAAACGCAAGCGTTTTGCAACTCCAAAGTCCGCTATCCTTGGCCGCTAGACGACGGGGCTATGCTCTTCTGGAGCTAGAAATGGTTTATAAACTTATTTATGTGGTTTTAGCGGAAAAGCTTTTAACCAAACCCCGCTTCCAAACCCTATGTTCCTAAGATCACTTACGCTCAAAAACATCCGCAGCTACACTGAAACCCATCTTGAATTTGAAAAAGGCATCACCCTCCTTGCCGGAGACATTGGAAGCGGCAAAACGACCCTCCTTCTTGCGATTGAATTTGCCATCTTCGGCTTACTACGCGGGCAAACCAGCGGTGGTACCTTATTACGGCATGGCACCCGAGAAGGATCTGTGGAATTAAGCTTTGACCTAAACGGACAATCCGTAACGATTCAAAGAACCCTCAAGAAAGGGACGACGATCAACCAAGAAGCTGGCAGCCTAACCATCAACGGACAACAAGTCCAAGGCACTGCAACCGAACTGAAAGCCAAGATCTTACAACTCATCGGCTACCCTGACGAATTACTCAGCAAAAGCAAAAGCCTCATCTATCGCTACACTGTTTACACCCCCCAAGAAGAAATGAAACACATTTTATATGAAAGCACCGATGAACGACTGGACACCTTACGCAAGTTGTTCAACATTGACAAGTACAAACGCATCCAAGAAAACGCCCTCACCTATATGCGAGAACTGCGCAACCAAAACAAGCTTTTAGCGACTCAACTTACCGAATTGCCTGCTGTAGAGCAAGAACTTCAACAAGCACAACAAACCTTAAAAGAAAAACAGGCCCAATTCCAACAACTTGTACAAGAATTGACTCAACAACGAAAAACGCTTACCAACCTTCAAAGCCAACACCAACACCAAGAACAACAGCTTCAAGATTATCGTGCCTTCAAAGAAAAACAACTTCTGAACAAGACCCAAGCCCAACACCTTCAAGAACAACTCGAGAAAAACGCTCAAGAGCGAGAAACCATCCAAGGGCAGATCGGGCAACTGCAAAAAGAAATACCCCCCCTCAATTTAACCTTGCCTGAAACCTTAGATGAATACATCCAACAGGCTCAGCAAGAAATTCAGAAACTGCAACAGCACCAACACACCTTCATCCAGCAAGAAACCCAAGAGACCACCCTACAAAAAGCGGCACAAGGCCTCATGCAAAAGATCCAACAACTCAACCAATGCCCCACCTGCCTACAGAACGTGGATGAAAACCACAAAACCCACATTGTACAAGACCAAAATTCACAGATACTCAAAAGCCAACAAAAACTTGACCAAGTTGTGCAACAGAAAAAAGAATTGCAAGTACAACTGGAACAGCTCCAGAAAAAACTCCAAGAACTGCTTGGGCAGCGAAACCAACAAGCTGTCAACCAAGTCAAACTCCAGAACCTAGCTGAAAAGAAACAGCGACAGATTAACCTTCAAAACGAACAACAAGTTGGCCACCAACGACTTAATCTATTGCAAGGAGAACAAGAAGAGCTCCACAAAAAATTAGAACCCTTCCTCAACATCGAGCCCCAATACCAAACCTTGCGAACTCAACTGGAACAACAATCCCAGAAAGCCCAGCAACTGGAGATTCAACACGCCAAAACCCAAAATGAGTCCGAGCAATTGCAGCTTCAGTATGCTAAAGCTACTGAGCAACACCGAAAACTCCTCCAGATCCAGCAAAGGCACACGTACTTACAAGAAATGGACCATTGGCTACAAACTCAATTCCTCAACATTGTTGAAACGATTGAGAAGAATGTATTAACTAGCATATACCATGAATTCAACAACTACTTTACTGAATGGTTTGAGCAGCTCATTGAAGATGAAAATTTACGAGTTAGGCTAGATGAACAATTCACGCCGACCATTGAACAAAACGGCTATGAAACCACGATTGACAATTTAAGCGGCGGGGAAAAAACCTCTTTAGCTTTGGCTTATCGATTAGCCCTCAACAAAGTAGTCAATGACTTTATCAGCACGATCCAGACCAAAGACTTGCTTATTTTAGACGAACCCACCGATGGATTTTCTAGTGAGCAACTCGACCAAGTACGCGACGTACTGCAACAACTGAACTTAAAACAGACGATCCTTGTCAGTCACGAAACCAAACTTCAATCCTACGCCGACCATGTCTTGCAAGTAAGAAAACACGAACACACGAGCCAGATTATATCTTAAAACTATCCCCTGGAAGCACATTGCCTTCCCCCAACAAGCGCACAGCTTCTGCCTCTTTATCTCTTAAGAAACCCTTAAGCTCCTCCACCAAACGCTCTTTGGCTTCCCCTTCTTTCCCAAGCAATTTACTGAAACTTCTTTCGAACGTTGTAACTAAATCCTTTAACGCCCCCAAGGATTTACCTGTAAACCCACCCAGGTTTTCTGAAAGCAGATTAACCACTTTTTTCAACTGCTCTTTAATCCCCCCCACCATGCGATGTACCTTTTCCTCATTCGCAACAAACTCTGAAAGATCTGCATGCAAATCCCCTACTGCTTCTGTCAGTTCCCGCCTATCCATCGGAGTTAATGATTTATGCGTCCGTACTACCCCTAGAAAAATATTAACTTTTTGTACACACTCTTGAACCCCCCTCAAGTCTGCATTACCTTTCTTCTCCAATGAAGCCACCACAGGCCACGCATGACTCAACGAATCGGCTAAAGATTCCAATAAAACCACATATTCAGTTACCTGCTTATCCCGCATTTCCCCTGCCAAGACCTGACACAAAGTCCGAGTATTTTGAAAGAAATGACTCAACAAACCCAGCTCTTCCACCTCAAAAATCAATGCCGATTCTACCATTGCTGGGGCCATACGCCATTCTATTGAAAATGCCCTATAAAAACTTTTTGAAAGGCTATTTACAGAAAACCATAAAAACCCCCCGCAAGACCTAACACCATACCTGGGGCTGTGGTCTAGCTTGGTATGATACACGCTTGGGGTGCTCAGGGTCTAGGCCCTACCCAAATTGCGTGTGGTCCCGTGTTCGAATCACGGCAGCCCCATTTTTTTATCTTAAATGAATCTATCATACTGGCAAACCTTTGGCAGTCTTCTTTATACCTTAAAGATATGTTATAGCAGGGAACATTGCGGTTTGGTCTACAATCTGCATTTACGCGTGTACTTAACCCAAAGAGATTCAATATACTAATCACCTGTTTCTTTAGCTCCTGCGAACTCGTGTAAAATGATATTCTTGGATAGCTCTTTGAGTATACCGTCCCATCTGTGTCGAGCAGACCGGTTAAAAATCCTAGGAGAAATTCCTTCGGGTAGCGTGTGTGTTTAAGATGAATCGTTAAGGCTTTATATGTGTCCACGAAGTTCAAGAAGTTGTGAAAGTATACATACAACGCTTTAGAACTGAGCATCACTTTTACAATATCTACACGACTTTGCGTGATTGGAAAAGGCTTGTTAAAGAACTGTTCAAGTCTACTTTGGATATGTTTGGCATAACCCTTATTTTTTACCCCCGTGACGATGTAGCCGCGATATTCATGATTTGGCTGATAATAAGTGAAACTTCCATCCCCAGCGAACATACCCACGATCTCTCCTTCTTCTCTTGTTAATTTCGACTCGAAAAAAGGCTCATGATATTTCTTACCTTTAATTTTCCTATAGTAGTGATATATCGTTGACTTCGCTAAATTTAGCTTTACAGATATTTTATTAATGGAGATTCCCTTCTCTATGGAAGAAATCACCTCCTCTCTGATCACATTATTTAATCGAGTCATGATTATGCTTATAATGACCGATTTAAATAAGGGATCATGAGATGTCCAGTGGTTTAAGAGTGGGAATTACAAAAGCTATATATAGCTTAAAAGGACCTTCAACCCCCATGCGACTTCCCTTCCTACTCTTCCTGCTCTTACTGGCAACTCCTAACTATGCTTTCTACGCCAAGATTACACCCACGACTATTCAAATCACCCCAAACCAAGTAGCACGGTACGAATTAACGATCCACAACGACCAAGACCAAGCAGACACCTATACCCTAAGCACCCTCAGCCCCGACTGGATTCTGACTACTGAACCTCCCTTCCCCCAAGTCCCCTCCAAATCCACTTTTCACACGACCTTGCTATTCCAACCCCGATCGGGAAACCTCCCTGGAAGCCAAACCCTGCTTCTCACGATACGCTCGGAACGAAGCCACCAAACCCAGAAAGAAAAAATTCTACTTAACCTACTCCCCAGCAGCCAAGGAGGCCGCTACGAACCCCAAATCGTCTTAGGCCTCGGAGTACCTCAAGAACAAGACCCCCGCCAACCCCTTACTGTTTATTTAACTGTCCGAAACCAAAACCCCCTCAACTACTCCGAGTTACGCATCGAAGTCAGCGGAGAACTCTTCTATAAAGAAGAAACCATCCCTTTATTACCTGAAGAAAACAAACACCTCCAATACACCTTTGACTTAAACCCTGAACAAAAACCAGACACCCACATCGTCATTGCACGACTGAACTACCAAAACCAGACGATTGCGGAAAACAAAAAACTCTACCATGTTAGTGCTTATGATGCCTTTCGCGAACAATTTGACTTAATCGACGAATTCCTCCAAACCCAACAAACCTTTACCATCCAAAACCAAGGAAACTCCCCCAAGACGTATGTTAAAACGGTCCACTACCCCTTCTACCTCAAACCCTTTATTTCTGCACAACCTAAACCTTCATCTCTCCAAGGAAACTGGCAATGGCAACACACCTTACAACCGGATGAGACTTTAACGATTACCCTCCAACAAAACTACAGACCCTTGCTTTATGTTGGAATTCTTCTTCTGCTTTGCGTTGCAAGCTATTACTTCTTCCGAAATTCCATTGTCGCTCATAAAGAAGCTATTCCATTAGACAAGCACGAAGAACACGACGAAAGCAGCCAATTCAAAATTCGCCTCTTGGTTGTGAATCGCAGCGGGAAAGCACTACACCACCTACGCATTGTGGACAAGGTTCCTTCCATCGCCCATTTAACGAAGAGCCACAGCGGCGTCTTACAACCCCACAAGACGATGACGACGGAGAAAAAAGACACGCTCTTGATCTGGGAAGTTGACAGTTTAGATCCCTATGAAGAACGACTGATTACGTACTCCATCAAAAGCAAACTACGACTGTATGGAGGCATTCACTTACCCCCGACCAAGATTAAATATGAATTGAAGAATGGGAAAGAGAAGAAAGCGTATAGCAATGCTGTGCATGTGTTTAGTAAAAGAAAGGAATAAAAAAAGATAAAAAAACTAAGCTGCTTGGCGTAGCCCGTTTAACATGTTCTGATAGTCTCTAGCGGCAACCGAGGGATCTTCCGCAAACATGACGGCGCGACCCACATTTACAATTACCTCATCTAGACCGAAATGTTTCCAAATGGCACCCGCTTCACCACCTTGCTTACCCACACCCGGTAACAAGACTAAGCGTCCCGCACCAAACCTTCTGGCCAAAGCGATCTCTTCATCTTTGATATGATTTTTACTACTGGGGGCGCCAATCACTAACCCTTCAATTCCGTGCTTTGCCGCGTCATGCGCCAACTGGATATATTGTCTGACAAAAGGACTACCCTCAACCCAGTCAACCGCATCACCATATTCTGTGTCCTCCCCACCCACATTAACCAATTTGTTCTTTTCCCTTTCATACTCCGGATTACTCATCAAACACATCGTAATTCCACCCACCCCCCATTTTTGTCCCTGGTCTGCTGCGGGTTTCATATTCCCTGCGTAAGGTGCGAGTGTCACAGCATCAACCCCAAGCTGTTTAGCATGATAAACCCCAGATTCGTTTGTGTCACCAATATCCGCCAGTTTAGCATCTTCGACCACAATAAGCCCTAGAGATTTTGCAAGCTTTACTACTTCTGTCAAATACAAGCGATCCAAAGGGCCTTTCCAGTACTGAGTGTTGGGCTTAATGGCAGCACAGTATGGTGCCCCCCGCTCCACGAGTCGCAAAGCCCACGTTAACTTATTTTCCCCTTCTTTCAAAGTCTCTCCTGGACGATTCATCCCATAATCTGCAGGATCCAAACCAACACACAAAACAGAATTCTTTGCAGCCACTGCTGCTAACCATTGTTCTTTGAATGACATACTTACACCCCCTATTCTTCAGCACTTACTAACTTAGGTATCGTATTGATATCTACTTTGTACCTTTCTTGAACTCCTC
>CAYOJS010000095.1:0-6525 GCA_964404345.1 uncultured Methanosarcinales archaeon | reverse complement strand
CAATCAAAAAACATTCTAAACACAAAAAAAAGAGTTATTCAAACCTCTCTATATTCAAGGAAAAATCAGAGATGTCTTAAGAGAATGTGAGCACCAAGCCCACACCCAACAAACCTTTTTCATTGTAACCGCCTATGACCGAAGTTCCGATCGCATCCGATCTTTTGCTTTTGACGCCGCCCGATATCTGTCCAAACCTGAATCTCACCTTGAAATCGGATCTGGAAGCGATGTAGGCAGCTTGTCCTTAGCTGCTAAACTCCAAGGCGTAGATACTCGTCAACTTTCTCCCGCTGATTTAACTTTCTTTGCTGCCAACGCTTATGTTATGGCTACTCTCAATCAAGGAGTTGGAGGAACCCCCAAAATCGCCCAGATAAATAAGAACGGTGTTCGGGTTCTTGAATTACCCCGGGCTCGTGCCCTTGCAAACCTCAGCGGAGCCTACCTAGCCGAATTTTCACCACGCCTAGCCATCGATCGAACGCGAGGGTTCTTTGATGAGGTTCTAAACAAGGAAAGCCCTAACTATAAACGAATTGCAGAAAGAGCCGGAATTGAACCTCAAACCCTGACTGGAATCTATGTCCCCTATAGTTCTTGGCAAGAAAGCGCCAACACCCGACGCTTCCGAACTAAGCCCACAGAGAGATAACCCTATTAATTCTCCCAAACATTTAAAAAATAGCTCCTCTTTGACCTAACCATGGCCATCGACTTGAACTTCTTCCGCATGCTCGATCGGTTCCAGCTTGCCATTAAGAAGAAGGTCCACAGCAACTACCAAGGTTTAAGAGAAAGCAGTCAATTTGGACAAGGCCTTGTATTTAAGGACTACCGAGAATATGTTCCAGGCGACGACACTCGTTACTTGGATTGGAAGGTCTATGCTAGAACAGGTAAGTTCTTCATCAAACGCTTCGAAGAAGAACGCAACTTAATGCTGCACATCATCGTAGACGCGAGCGGTAGCATGAACTACGGTGAAAACGTGACTAAGTTCGAATATGCCAGCATGGTCGGCTTGGGCTTTGCGTATATGGCCATGAACAACAATGAGAAGTTTATCTTCAATACATTCACGGAAATCATGCACCCCTTCCGCAGCCGAAAAGGCGTCAATCAGATCCTCAATATTGTCGACTACCTCAATAAACTAGATATTAGCGGAAAAAGCAATTTCCGAGAAAGCCTGGAAAGCTACAAAAGCTACATCACCACCAAGAGCCTTATTGTCATCATTTCCGACTTTTTATATGATGTGGAAGAACTCAAAGAATCCTTAGGAAGATACCGCAAAAGTCAACTCTTCATCATCCAGATCCTTGACCCGGGCGAAAGGAAACTGAACCTGCATGGAGACTTATTACTCGAAGACGCTGAATTAGGTGTGAAATTAAGAACGTTCATCAGCCGAAGACTCGCCCAGAAGTACAATGACAAACTCGAAAATCACGTTGCCAAACTCAAAGAACTATCTGAAACGCTGGGTGCTGAATTCCTTGTTGTAACGACAGACACCCCCATTTACGATACATTCTTCCAAATCCTCAAACCAGGTAAGTTCTAATGTCACTCTGGATTGAACTCAAAAAAAAGCTTTTCCCCCTCGACATTATCAAGAAAGACGCTGCACGGGAAGAAAGCAAATTCGAACGCTACTGGCAAGAATACCTTCGTAGCTTGCCCCGAAAAAGCCTCCTCATCCACAACCTCTCTGAAGGCCCTGGATTTAAACAACAGGTTCAAGACCTTAAACAACACCTTGCCTTTGAACTGGATGACATCGCCCGCGAAGAAAAAAGCGATGAAGAACTTATTGCCGACCTTAAGCGCATCACCAACCAAAACGAAGAAGCTGTAAATCCCCTTGAAAAAGCCGAGAAACGCCTCCAGAAACTATTTGATTTACTCACCAATCAACTTTGCACCCTCGCTAACCTCAGCCAAAAAGACCCTGATCTGCCTAGAAACCACCTCATCCGACACCTACAAGAAACATCTACTGCTGAACAAGAACTGATTGACCATATTCAAGAACTTGAAAAAGAACAAGGCCAAAAAATACACAAAATCATTGAATAAAAAATAAAAAAAGTTAAAAAATTAGCTCAAATCAATGGTATCGACTGATTTAAGATCCTCATCTAAGGTTGCTAAATCCTCTGTGCCCATGTCCTGACCTAAACTATCTGCTTCTGCAATGGAACTCTCCATCATGTTTGCATCTGCATCAGCCGATGCAGGCGTGGGAGCACTTACTACAGGCTCAGGGGCCTTTTCATTCGCTGAAGTTGTAGTGGTTGTTTCTTTCTTGGCACACGCCACCAATAACACTAATAGGCACAAGGTTAAGCACACTGTTTTACCATTCATACGATCCCTCCTCAAGACGAAGCTTCAGCAGAAACCTGCGTTTCTGCAACCGCAGAGGTCAATGCTTCGTTACCACCCTTCAAGGCTTTCAAATCCTGAAGGATTTTATTCAACAAAGCATGGGCTTCTTTTAAAGCTTTTTGGCTGTCTTGCAGCTTAGCTGTGGCCTGTTTCATGAGCTCGTCCTTTTTTCCAGGATCCGCTGCCTTGGCCTGCTCAAACAAGCTTACTGCTTCCTTGTGAAGGCTTTTGGCTGATTCTACTTTTGCCTTGAATGACGCTGCGTCCACTTTGGAAGTATCCGCACCTTTTTCCTTCAACTTTGCCAAGGCTTTGTCCAACCGAGCCACTAAGCTGTCTGCGTTTTTCAACACATTCCCTAACTTATTGGCTACAACCAAACGAGTCTTTAACTGCAAGCCTTTTCGAGCTTCCTGAATCGCTGCTCGCAATTCCTTGGTTGCCGACTGAATTTCTTCCTTAGAGCTTTGCTCAGTTAAGGCATCTACTTTAACTTTAGCTGCGTTGATGGCACTTATTCGAGCATCGATTTCAGCGGCCAATTCTGCCGTGTTTTCCCACTTAGAACTGGTTATTTTTGTCTTTGCAGCTTCCAAGAACTTCAAGGCTTCCTCTACAGCAACGCCCAACTGGGTCTTTACTGAAAGCTTTGCTTCCGATCGGATTTGCTTGCAATCCTCTGAATCGTTTTCTTTACACGTCTTTAAATCTGCTTTCATCGTGTTCAGGTTTGCACGGAACTCTTCTCGAGTTTGCTTCAATTCAGCTCGGGTTGACTTTCGCAAATCACGAAGGTCTCGCACAACATAACGAGCTTCCTTTACATTTTCCCTCATCTCCTGTCGTCTTTCCTTCATCTCACCTCTAGCAAGTTGTACTGGTCTCAAAGGCATTTTTCCCTTGCCTTGTACACTTGCTTGAGCCGAGACATCGGCTGAAGCTGAACTGTCAGTGCTTGTCATACTTTCTGAAGTACTTGTATCTGTGTTTGAAGTACTCTCAGTTGATGTACTTGTTTCTGTACTAGCGCTGGCCTCTAATGAGCCTTCTACGGCTGAGACCAACGGTACTAGGCTAATCAATAAAACTACTAGCCATGTCGTTGCTTTCATGTTTCCACCTCGTTAAGCATCCTATCCTTTGTTTTAATACTTTGTTTTAATATGTGATTTTTGTTTATAAACATACTTTCAAAGGCGAGGATTAAAAGTCTTTTTTATCTCTTTAAAGCTTTATAAACGTTCATTTATTCTTCTTTTTCTTTAAATCGGGCAAAATAATCTATTTAGCTATGCAAGGCCCTAACCCCCCATATATCTTTATATATCCATTTCAGCTCCCTTCTCCATGCAGAAGGTGATTCTTTTGATCTTGTTATTGCCTATTGCTAGTGCTCTCACCATCCAAGGCACGGTCTATGACTTTAACCTCAACCCGGCTCCGGCCATTGTTGAAATCAATACCAGCCCCCAACAGATGATGGTTACCAAAGACGGCACCTACAGCTTTCAAGTACCCTCCGGTGAATACCTCCTCAAAGCCAGGCACACCCAGATCCCTGCTGAAATATCTGAACAGATCACTACCCAACGTGAAGGCCGATACAATTTAGATTTAATTCTATTTCCCAAACTGGATGAAGACTTAGATATTCAAAATCCGGAACTTGACGACTTGGAAAACCTCGACCTGGAAAGCCCGCCTACGACTTGGCCTTATTGGACGATTGGGGTCGTTGCGATTTTATTCGGCCTTTATTTACTAAAAAAATCAATTAAACATACGCCTGAAAAGACTCTTTCCGGTGATCTCCACCCCCTCTTAAGATTTATTGAAAAAAGTGGTGGAAGAACCACCCAAAAAGACATTCGTAAAGAGTTCAATCACAGCGAAGCCAAGATTTCCTTGATGCTGGATGAAATGGAAGCCAAAGGACTGATTCAACGCATTAAGAAGGGACGGGGGAATATTGTGGTGAAGAAATAAAAATGGTCTTCGTCAAATCAAAAAAAGGTTACGATTTATGGGCAGATAAATATACAGGCAGCTGGGTAGAGAGTTTCGAACAAAACCATCTCATTGAAATGATGGGCAATATAAAAGGCAAAACTGCCCTTGATGTCGGGTGTGGTGCAGGAAGAAACATTATTAAACTCGCCCACAAAGGAGCCAAGGTTACAGGAATCGACATTTCTCCTAAGATCATTTCTGAAGCCCAACAAAGACTGCATAAGAAAAAAATAGATGCCACACTCTTTGTTGGAAACCTTACAAAACTACGCTTTCCAAACGAAACGTTCGATGCCATTATTGCCAGCTCTGTTCTAGACCATATAAAGAACCTCGAACCTGTGTTTAAGGAATTCGGACGCGTCCTTAAAAAGAAAGGCATCTTCCTCTACTCCGGACTCCATCCTGATGCGGACATAATGCTCCATGCCGCCTGGTTCACAAAAAATAACACTCGATATTTTTTGGAAGAATATTCACATTCCTTTGAAGAAATCAAACAATTGGCCCGCAAGAACTTCCTAGTACAGACAAAAGCACTTATATTACACCTTAGCAACAAACAGAAAACACTCTACCCCAAAACAGTCTTTGAACAAGAAAGAAACAAACCCATTTACATGATCTTAAAATTCGAAAAGAAACATTTATAAAAACACGCTCTCAAAATAAGCTATGCAACGATTGATCCCCTTCTTTTTACTGTTCTTCCTCTTATCCAGCCTTGCCCTTGCTGACGTTGCGACGCTCACCTTCTCCGAGAAAACCCTCCTTCAAGGTGTGCCTCAAACCGTTACCGTCAAAATAGACAAGCTCCTCTTTGAAATGACTGACGTTGACTTAGAACTCGACATCCAAGGACCTGCTTACTTCCAACCCAAAAGCAAACACGCCATCCGGCACTACGACAAGATTACAGGTGAACAAACTGACACCATCACCCTTTACTTAGATGACAAATACAGTGATGTTACTAGCGAAGTGAACGTCAGCTATAAATTGACTTATGATACACGCACAGGACCTCACATTGAAAAAGGACAAGGCAGCTTCCAAGGCATCTGGTCCGAGCAGAGTGGTTGCATCCAACAACTCAATCTTTGCCGCGCGGCCATGAACAGCAAAGAAAACGAAGAGGCCATCCGAGAGCAACCGGTTGACCAAGGCATTAGCACCATTGCCGTACTCATTTTATGCCTTCTGTGCTTGATTTTAGGAGGATTCTTAGGATATAAGATTGTTCAACACTTTAATCGACCGAAACAACAGGGATGAAAGTTACTTAAATTAAAAATAAGTAATACATACGAGCGCGCTTGGAGCGCGGGGCCTACTTTCACATAATGTTTATATAACAATCCTTGTTTTATCCTTTTATGAAAGTAAATGCCTATGCGGCTATGGCAGCTGGAGAAGCATTAGAACTATTTTCTTATGAAGCCAAACCTTTACGACCGCAAGACGTGGAGATCAAAATAAGCCACTGTGGGATTTGTCATAGCGACATTCACCTGATTGACAATGATTGGCAGATCAGCCACTATCCTCTGGTCCCGGGACATGAGATTGTTGGAACGATTACGGAAACGGGCAGCGAAATGAAAGGATTGAAGAAAGGCGACCGTGTCGGCGTTGGATGGCAAAGTGAAAGCTGCATGCACTGCGAGATGTGCTTGAAAGGAGAGGAGAACTTATGCGCTGCGAACAAGGCTACTTGCGTGAATCAATATGGTGGATATGCGGAGAGTATTCGACTCGACCACCGCTTTGCGTTTCTTATTCCGAAAGAATTAGACAGTGAAAAGGTAGCGCCGCTTTTATGCGGCGGGATTACTGTGTATTCACCCCTTCGTAAGTGGGTAAAACCTTCTATGAAAGTCGGCGTGATTGGACTTGGCGGACTTGGGCACATGGCAGTGATGTTTGCCAACACCATGGGCTGCGAAGTAACCGTCTTCAGCCATAGCCCTGAAAAGGAGAAAGAAGCCAAGCAAATGGGGGCTCACCGATTTGTAATCCCCCCTGAGAAAGAAAACGCAAACTATTACGACTTTATCCTGAACACATCTCCCTCCACCATTGACCTTCCTATTTACCTAAAACGAGTCAAACACGGCG
>CAYOJS010000094.1:0-6603 GCA_964404345.1 uncultured Methanosarcinales archaeon | reverse complement strand
AACTCACATTTATTACTAAAAGTCTGGTATATGGGAGGGCATGGAGCTTTTTTGCATTGTACGCGGACCGAACCGCAGACAGGCTTGTAAATGAAGTTACATCCTTGAGTCGGGTCACTACAAGAGTATATTGGGCAGCCATTTTCATCTTTTTTGTCTTTCTCTATTTTAAGTTGGGTTCCTTCATCGCAGCTTATTTTAGTTTCAGGGGATGGGCATTTTTTTGTGCAGTCTTGTGGACAGCTTCCGCAAGGGGGCAATGCAACGAGTGTGTTGCAGGGCTGTCCATCAGGTTTCAGGCAGGGAGGGGGGCATGCTTCTTCTCCTTGTTCACAGATGCCGTTTCCGCAGCTTGTTTGCGGATTGCATTTTTCATATTTTAGGGCCCCCCCTCTGGAAGGATAGTGCCATCCTTCGGATCTTGTTCCTATGTTTTTGCATATGGGCATTCCTTTTTGGGGGTCATAGCAGAGGGATCGTGCTCCTAAAAGGTTACGAGCGGAGAATCCTTCCAGTCCTTCGCAGCATAAGATCGCGTATTCAGGGCTTACAGGTCCGGTGCCGTATTCGCCTTCTTTCGCGCATCGCTTGTTTGTTCCAATATCTTGGCATACTCCGTTTACATAGCCACAGTTTGGTTTATATGAGTTAATTTCTTGATCCATGCAGGCTCTCGCGCAGTCCATGATCGGATTGCTGGGGTCAATTTCTGCGCAGTGGTATGAGCAGCTGCAGCTTGAAAATATTGCTTTGCATTCCTTTTTTTCAGGTGTTTGTTTACAGTCTTGTGGGCAAGTTCCCATTCTGCAGGGTGCTAAACAGGGTGGCATAGACTTTGAGCAGGGTGGGCACCAGTCAGCTTCTCCTTCTTCACACATGCCGTTTCCACATTTTAGTTTTGTATTTCTACAGTCTTTAGGGCAGTTTTGAGGTGTTTCAGGTTCTCCGCAGTATATGTTCTCGCAAGCAGCGCTTTGGCATATCCCGTCTCCGCAGCGGTTTCTGGGTATACACCTGGGTGGTTGTGGGCATCCGTTATTATCAATCCCTCCAGGGATTATTTCTCCGTCATTGCACCATCCCGATGCGTATGGTGAAAAAACAGGGCAGTTTATTGTTGGGGGGCAGGGAGCAAATTCACAGTTGGGTCCCGTTCGTCCTACTGCACTGCCGTCAGGGCAGAGCTTGGCTTCTTCCGTACAAGCCGTTCGTGACTTACAGGTATATCGTACGCATCCATTTCCATAGATCTCTTTCTGCAGTTGGCTTCCTATCAGGCAGCTGGGCATAGCGACAGGAGGGCAGTTATTTGAATTAGGTATGCAGTTGGATCTTGGGCATCCATTCGAGTCGATCTGGGTTGTGATTCTGCCATCGGGACAGTAAGGAAGAGCATAACTGGGGCAGGGTTGTCCCATGCCACGGCCAGTAGGCGTCCAGTAAGATGTGACGGCTTGTGCGGCTGTGAGCAGTGCTAAAAAACAGATACAGATTAAAAATAATTTGCCATTCATTTTCCTCTCCTATTTGACAGTGAACAGGGGGAAGGGACTGAACTTTATATGTCTATTGTCCAAAGCTATCACTGATCAACCGGTGTGCTTTCTGTCCGACGGTCAAGTGGCGCTGCAATATGGGATGGGGAGTGGTTTGAAAGCTGGTGTTGCCAAAGCCAGAGGTGTTGGTTGCATAGCCGCCAAAGCCTGTTGTTCCGAATCCGCCGCTGCCGCCACTAAAGCTGGGGGTTGCTTGGGGTTGTTGGGCTTTGTGGGCGTCCAGTACGAGCAAGGCAGCACTCAGTAGAAGCAAGCCTCCGGCAAGGAAGGGGTTGATGAAGACGCTGCCAACGATGAGGGCAATGGAGAAAATACTTTTGGCAGTCCATCTTGTTTTGGAAGGGTGGATTAAGGTTAAGAGGGTGTTGCCAATGATAAGGAGCAGGATAAACAATCCTGTCCAGTAGAGGGTGTGGGCTTGTTCCTTCGCAGAGGGTTGGTATTGGTTGAGAATCTCGGGCTTTTTAGCGAGGTAGCCTTTCATTTGCAGTAATAATTCATTGACTCCTGCAGCGTGCGTTTGGTCTTCAAGGTGGGATTGCAGAACCACTCGAAGCATCTGGTCCAGAACAGATCGGGGTAGTTCTTTTTCAAGTTCACTTCCAACATAGCCATAGCTGATTTTTGAGGCAGGGTTGATGATGAGTTGAATGGCATGGCTGGCTTGGGGGATCTGGTTGCGTAGTTCCTTAGCGTAATCAGGAAGATCGCTTCGGCTGGTAATGGTGTAGATATAAATCGGTGCCTGGTGGGCATTTTGTAGGGTCCATGCTCCTTGTTCAATAAGGGCGCGATAGGGGGGCTGTAGGACATTGGCTTCGTCGTGAATGTTGGGGTAGGTCTGTCCGACTGTCATCTGAATGGAGGTGAGTAATAGAAGAAGAATGAGCAGTTTTCTCATAGGGTAATGTTGAGTTTGGTTGTTTTTAAAGTTTGTTATATGCGAATGGAAAATGTGGGAAGGTCTTTTTTCAGCTGGTCAGCATTTCTAAACAGGAGGGTTTGAAGGCCAAGTTCTCGAGCAGCAGCAAGGTTGACTTCTTTATCATCTATGAATAAGCACTCAGTAGGGGTTGCCTGAAGTCGTTGTAGGATGTGAAGGTAGGATTTTTTATCAGATTTGGAGATGCCGATTTCGAAACTATAGCATATGCTATGAAAGAGTTTGTGGTAATCATATTTGTGGTCGCAGTGATCGACCCATTCTTTGGCATGAACGGAGAGGAGGCCGAGTTTATAGCCTTTTTGTTTGAGTTTTTCAAGAATGGCGCGAGTTCCATTGATTTCTTGGAAGTTTTTTCGTACGACTTCTTTAAGTTGTTCGATGGATAGTTTCCACTGGTTTTTATGTAGAATCTTTTGCCAGTATTCTTCTTCGCTAAGTTGGCCATGGAACAAAGATTCGAGTTCTGGCCCTTTAAGTAAAGGGAAGACTTGTTCAGGGGGGAGATTAAGCATAGGCCCGAGAAGGTATCCAATTCCTTTAGTTCCTTTAAGAAGGACTTCTGCAAGGTCAAAGATGATAGTAGTGATCATGTCAATAAATGGCAGGGAGTTCTTCGAGTGGTGCAGTTATTTTTAAGGGTATTTCCTTTCTTTTTGTTTTTAGAGTGAGGAGAAGGTTAGCCTGATTCTTATGAAGCTCTGCCGTTAGCTCAGCGTCTTTCAATTCTTTTAAATCCATTTCAGTCACTCCGAAGTCTTTCAGGTAAAGGCTGGCATTTAGAATCTCTATTCCAACGATTCTTTTTTTTGTGGAAACGTCTAATACAAGGTCTCCGATCATTTCATTTCCAAAGAATTTGTCTCCTTTTTGAAATCCATTGTGTACAAAGAGGATATCAAATCTTTTATCGTAAGATAAATGCTTTACCATGGTGATGCTCTGTATCGTAGGATATACGTTACAGTATATAGAGGACTTTGAATAACCTCCGGCGCACACTAGGCTGTCGACGAGCTACTTCGCCTATAGGACACTACCCATAGGGGTTATTCAAACCTCTCTATAATCTTTTCTTGTCGTTAATGTCAAAAATAATGGGGATTAAGAGTGTTCGGTTCGGACTAAGCTCAAAGTAAAGGGCGTACTTAGTATCACCATATTTTCCAGTTTCCTTCTTGAAATAGATGAGTTGATCAGGGTTCAGTAGATGGGATATGACTTCTTCTCGACTTTCACCTCGTTCGGATAGGCGCTGCGTAAAATGGGGTTCATGGAAGATAAGGTCCTTTCGCGTATAGCTTCTCAGTTTTTGTTTGATCTTTTCCAGTTCATTGTCCATACGGCGCGTTGGCTGCGTAGTCTTTATAACAGTTCAGCCTGAGAATCCGTAGAGTTTTCGGTTATTTCATAAGAATATAGCCATCTCCGAAAATCATCCGCCACCCAGGTAAAGTTTCTGGACTCGCTTGTCATGCAATAACTCCTTTCCTTTTCCCATGAGCTTATTCCGACCCAGTTCCAGTACATAAGCTCTATGGCTTAATTCCAGCGATTTGCGTGCATTCTGTTCAACCATTAAGATCGTAACGCCTTCTTTTTTATTAATCTCGATGATCTTATCAAAAATAAGCTTCTTAAATCCAGGGCTCAATCCAAGAGTGGGTTCATCCAGCAACAACAGCTTTGGATTCAGCATCATGCTTCTTCCCATGGCCACCATTTGTTGCTCCCCTCCACTTAACATTCCAGCTTTCAGTCCAAGTCTTTCTTTCAAAATAGGAAACAGCTTGAGCACGCGTTCCAGGTCGCCTTTATTGACTTGTTTCATGATATAAGCCCCAAGTTCCAAGTTCTCGAGAACGCTCAAACTGGGAAAGACACTCCGGCCTTGAGGTACAATGCTAATGCCATGCTTCACAATCTGGTTGGGGGGCATCATGTGGATGTGGCTGCCATTGAACATAATCTCGCCCTTTCGTTTGCTAATCAAGCCAAACACATTTTTCAGCACCGTACTTTTCCCAGCTCCGTTCGGTCCGATGATGCTGACAATTTCGCCAGCGTAGACATGGATATTCACGCCATGTAGAATCTGGACTTGTCCGTACCAAGAGTCCAGGTTGTCAATATGGAGGATAATTTTTTCATTGTGTTTTTTAGTTTCTTTCATGCTTCATCCTTCAGGTCTGTTGTTCCTAAGTATGCGTCTATAACTTTTTTGTTCTTGCGAACTTCTTTTGGCGTTCCAATGCAGATCTCATCGCCGTGGTCCATGACCACGACTTGGTCCGCAATCTTCATGACAAAGTCCATGTTGTGTTCGATGAACAAAATGGTTTTGCCTTCTTTTTTGAGCTGTACCATGAGTTCCCCGATTTTCTTGAGCATGGTCAAGTTCACACCAGCAGCAGGTTCGTCCAGCATGATGAGCGGAGGATCCGAAGCAAGAGCCTTGGCAATCTCCAGTAGTTTTTGCTGTCCATAGCTCAAGTGCCGGGCTTGTTCTTCAGCTTTCACATCTAAGTTGACAAACTTCAATAATTCCATGGCTTTTTCGATGTTTCTCGTTTCAGCAGCTTTCCAGGTTTTGCTGCGGAGTACGGCGTGGCTCAGGTTTTCGTTTTGGTCGGGCATGGCAATCAAGATGTTTTCAAGCACGCTCATTTTGGGTAGTAATCGTATGATTTGGAAGGTCCTGCCAATGCCAGCCTGGGCAACCTGGTAAGGCTTAAAATCCGTCACATCGCTTCCGTCGAAAAAGATAGTGCCTTGGTCAGGTTTGATGAATCCGCTGATGATGTTAAACACAGTGGTCTTTCCAGCTCCGTTCGGCCCGATTAGTGCGGTAATCTTGCCTCGTTCGACATGAAAGTCGCAGCCTTTCACAGCGTGGATTCCGCCGAATTGTTTGTGTAGGTTGTGGACGCGTAGCATAGTTATCTCCTTCTCCCTGTTTGCTTAGCACAGAGGAATCTATGATTCCTTGTGCCAGAAATCTTCGATTTCTGTGCATCCTGAGGTCGAGATCCTCGACATTTGCTTATCAAGTGCGTTGCGGGGGGATGCGCCCTCGGGCACGTAGCACCATGCTTTCTGACTGTAAGGATCGAGAAGATGCTAAGCAAATGTCCTTTTCGACTGAGTGCCTTGAAGGGGTTCCATAGGTTCTTTCTTCGGATGCGGAACGTTTTTTCACCAAGGATGCCTTCGGGTTTGTAGAGCATCAATAAAATTAAAATCAAGGCATAAATCATCTGTCGCATGGCAGCAGCAATGCTGCTGGGAAGATTTAGGAATCGTAAGGGTTCAGGTAAAATCACAAGGATGGCAGCGCCTATGAAGCTGCCGCTCACGCTGCCCATGCCACCGAGCACAACCATGCTGATCATTAGTATCGTCTCTTGCAAAGTAAATGTAGTGGGGTCAATGAAGGTAATGTAGTGGGCGTATAAGCTGCCTGCAAGTCCGGCAAAGAACGCCCCGACACAAACCGTGCAAACTTTATAGTATGTCAAGTTCTTGCCCAGTGCCTGTGCCGCAACGTCGTCTTCGCGAATCGCCCTCAGTACTCTTCCGAAGGGGCTTTTCGTGATGCGGTTGATAATAAATAGGGTAATGGCAGCAATAACAGCAACCAAGATCAGGAAGTGGATGGGGTCGCTAAAGCTAACGCCAAAGAGGCTGGCTTTTGGAATGCCGGGAATACCAAGGGGTCCTCGAGTTAATCCAACCCAGTTTTTCATGACAGCGCGGATGATCTCTCCAAAGCCGAGCGTGGCAATCGCTAGGTAGTCGCCTCGCAATCGCAGGCAGGGTACACTGATGAGGAATCCAAAGATGCTGGCGACAATGCCAGCACAAATAAAACTGATGAACCAAGGGACTCCAGCCATAGTCAGCAAAGCGGACGTATAGGCCCCAATGCCATAAAACGCAGCGTGTCCTAAATTAATCAATCCTGTAAACCCAATATTTAGATTCAACGAAATCGTCAAAATAGTATAAATGCCGACCAATATCGCAATGTGTTCGAAGTACGCCATTTAGCCACGCTCCTCTTCTTCTTTTTTCACGCCGACAATCCCTCGTGGTCTGAAGATG